>DATMCA010000427.1:0-5884 GCA_035559015.1 Umezawaea sp.
CGCCTGCTCGGCGTGCCCGGCCACGAGATCCCGCACGACCTGACGGAACGTTCAGCCGTCTACCGCGACCGGCTCGGCGGCACCCGCACGCTGGTCGTCCTGGACGACGCCGCCTCCGAGGACCAGGTCCGCCCGCTGCTCCCCGACTCCCCCGGCTGCCCAGCCCTGGTCACCAGCAGGCGCCACCTCACCGACCTCAAGCCCGCCACCCACCTCGCCGTGGACGTGTTCACCCCGGACGAAGCGCTGCGGTTCCTCACCGCCGCCGTGCCGGGGGTGCCGGTCGGGCCCAGCCCGACCGCGGCGGCCAGGATCGCCGCGCGGTGCGGCCACCTCCCGCTGGCGCTGAGCCCTGGTCGCCGGGCACGTCCGCGCCACCCCCGGCTGGACGCTGACCGACCACGCGGACCGGCTCGACGAGCGCCACCGCGACCGCAGGCTGGAGGGCGGCGTCGAACTCGCGCTCGACCTGTCCTACCGGCGCCTGCCCGACCGGCGCCGCCGTCTGCTGCGGCTGATCGCGCTGCACCCCGGCCAGGACCTGGACGCCCACGCGGCCGCCGCGCTCGCGGACACCGACCTGCGCACCGCCCGCACGGACCTGGACCACCTGTGCGACGAGAACCTGCTCCAGATCACCGCGGGCAGGCACACGTTCCACGACCTCGTCCGCGCGTACGCCGCGGTCCGGGCGGGCGACGAGGACCGCCCGACCGAGCGCCGCGCCGCCCTCACTCGGCTGTTCGACCACTACCTCGCCACCGCCGCCGCGGCGATGGACACCCTGTACCCGGCCGAGGCCCACCACCGGCCCCGGATCCCGGCGCCCACCACGCCGACCCCGCCCCTGACGGACCCGGACGCGGCACGGGACTGGCTGGACACCGAACGACCCATCCTCGTCGCCGTGGCCGCGCACACCGCCAACCACGGCTGGCCCACGCACACCACCCGCCTGTCCGCCACGCTGTTCCGGTACTTCACCGGCGGCCACTTCGCGGACGCGGTGGCGATCCACGGCCACGCGAGGGACGCCGCCCGTGTCATCGACGACCCGACCGCGCAGGCCGCCGCGCTGACCAACCTCGGCGAGGCGCACATGCAGATGAGCAGGCACGGATCAGCCGCCGAGTGCTTCGCCGAGGCCCTCCCCCTGTTCCGGCGGGCCGACGACGAGGTCGGGCAGGCCCGCGCGGTGCACAACCTCGGGATCGTCGAGCAGCGCCTGGGCCGCTACGAGTCCGCGGCCACGCACTACCGGCGGGCGCTGGAGCTGTGCGGGCGGACCGGCGACCGGACCGGGGAGGCCGGGGCGCACAACGGCCTGGGTGAGGCCGCCCAGACCGCCGGGCGCACGGCCGACGCCCTCGCCCACCACACCGCCGCGCACGCCATCGTCACCACCACGGGTGCCCGCGACCAGCTGGCCCGCGCCCACGCCGGCCTCGGCCACGCCCACCGCGCGCTGGGCGACCTCACCGCCGCCCGCGAGGAGTACCGGCGGGCGCCGGCCCTCTACACCGACCTCGGCATGGTGGGAGCGGACGTCGTCCGCTCCCACCTCGCCGCCCTCGACGAGCGCTGACCGTCAGAGGAAACCGAACACCGGCGGGAACACCAGGACCACGACCCACGCCCAGACGGCGAACACCGGGAGGTAGGCCGTCTGCCAGCGTTCGAGCGCCGCGAACGGCGTGCTGCGGCGGACGAGGCCCAGCAGCAGCCATGCCGCCCAGACGAGGTTGGCCAGCAGGATGATGTTCTCGCCGAGCGCCGCCGCCTTGTTGGGGGTGGTGCCGAACTCGCTGATGCGGCCGGTGATCTCCAGCAGCACCAGGACGTCGATGGCCAGTGCGCTGACCACGAGGGCGAGCTGGAGCTTGTCGAACAGGCCGGGCGGGGCCAGCGGATCGCGGGCCGAGATCGAGTAGAGCAGCAGCGCCAGCACCACGACCAGGAGGAGGTCGAACAGGATCAGCGCCTCCCGCTCCACGTCGATGCGCCCGCTGCTGATGCCGAACGCGACGAGGAAAGCCAGCAGCACCAACGTGAACAGCGGCGTGAAGAGGCGCGTGAGCACCGGTGCGATGTTCTCGACGACGCTCTGCTTGGCCTCGACGAGCCAGCCGGAGACCACCACCGCGGCCATCCCGCCGCAGGGGACGAGCCACTGCCCGACGAACGTCTCCGGGGAGATCCCGATGGCGTTGAAGGTGCCGACCGTGAACCCGATCAGCACACCGCCGCCGAGTCCGATGAGGACGGTGTAGACGAACCACTCGCCGGTGAAGCGGATGAAGTCCATCCGGCGGCGCGGCGAGCGCACGTCGTCGGCGATGTAGGCCAGGCCCACCACGAACCACAGCGCGATGGGGAGGTGGATGCCGCTCAGCACCAGCGACTGGGACTCCTCGCCGAGCGGGTAGGCGTTGGCCGCCACCGCACCCAGCGCGAACAGGGCGACCAGCACGCCGATCAGCGCCTTGGAGGCATTGCGGCGCCAGGCGAGGAAACCCGCCAGCCACGGCAGCGCGAACAGGGCGGCGTTCGGCACGTAGAACGTGGCGTCCCGCTCGAAGTCCGCGCCGAACAGCTCCGGCACCTTGATCGACGCCGCGGCGCCCAGCGCGCAGAGGATCATCGTGATCAGGTCGCGCCGCGACCGCGTGTCGGCGACCGGGCCGTCGGTGTCTCCGGTCAGCACCAGCTGCTTCCACAGGCGTTCCGAGTGCTCCCTGGCGAACTCGCGGGACAGGTCGTCCAGGCTGCCCATCCGCTTGACCGCGACCAGGAACGCCTCGTCGGCGTGCAGGCCCACGGAGACCAGCTCGTCGACGGACCCCCGGAGGTGGTCCTCCAGCTCGTCGGCATCGGCCTGCCGCAACTCCCGGCGCCGCTGCACGTAGTGCCGCCACTGCTCGAACTGGGCTTCCAGCTCGTCCTGACCTCCGGTCATGCCGGACCCCCTAGCGGAATTGCGGTGAACGACCGGGAATCGCCGGGTCCGCGCCAGATCTCCTTGAGCGCGTCCACCACCGTGTCCCACTGACGGCGTTGCTCGGCGAGCTCCGCCAACCCGCTCTCGGTGACGCGGTAGTACTTGCGCCGCCGCTCCCCCGGCACCGTCTGCCAGTTCGCCTCCACGTGCCCGAGCCGTTCGAGCCGGTGCAGCAACGGGTAGAGCAACCCCTCGGTCCAGTCCAACTCCCCACCGGACAGCTCGTTGATCCGCCGGAGGATGGCGTACCCGTAGCTGTCCGCCTCGGCCAGGATGCCCAGCACCATCGGCGTCGCCGAGGCGGCCACAAGATCTTTCGCGACTTTCACGCGTCCCGCTCCGTTCGTACCCTAGAAGTACTAGGCATAGTAGTTCTAGGTATCAACCGGCGCAAGGAGCCACAGACGGCCGCCGAGCGCGGCGGCAGGACCGGAACGGGTTCCTGTCGCTCAGTTCGACTTGCGGAGCTTGGCGCGCAGCGCGCGGCGGGCGACCGGGCCGAGGTCGTCGACGACCTCGATGAGCGCCGCCATGCGTTCGAGGGCGTCCAAAGCGGACTGCGCGCCTTCCGGGTCGACGCCCTCGAAGAGTTCCAGGCCGATGAAGCCCGCGGACACGGCGCGGGCGAGGCCGCCGGTGTCGATGAGCGCGGCCAGCGGGGAGCCGGCCAGCACGCGGTCCAGCACCTGTTCGATCGGGTCGATCCACAGGTGCAGCGCGGCCGAGGTGGCCTTCGCGAGGCTCGGGTCGGACTGGGCGGCCGCGAGCACCTGGGCGAGCACCATGACGTTGCCCAGCGCGCGTTCCTCGGTGTGCAGGCGGCGACCGAGGTCCAGCAGTTCGCGCAGGGTGGTGATCTCGTCCAGCCGTTCCAGGAACGGCGCGACCCTCGCGGCGGTGGCGCTCAGGCACGCCTGCTCCAGCAGGTCGTGCACGCTGCCGAAGTGGTAGAAGACCAGCGCCTGGTTGACGCCCGCGGCGGTGGCGATCGTCCGCGCGGACGTCCCCGTGATTCCGTGCTGCCGGATCGCCTGGATCGCGCCGTCGATCAGTCGCTGTCGGGTGTCGGCCATGGTGATCACGGTAGGCGAGCGGGCTCGGGGACCCGCTCCGGGCGCGCGCACAGGTAGGGCCGGGACAGGACCAGCGCGGTCACGGTGAGGGCGATCCCGACGAAGACCGGCGCCAGGTGCGGGACGTCGGTGTAGCGGATCGAGCCGTGGACGACGACCGCGGGCAGGAACCCGGTCACCGCCGCCAGTGCGAGCGTCCACCAGACCCAGGACTCGCCGCGCCGCCACCCCCAGGCGCTCAGCAGCGTGATCGCGGCGGCCGCGGCCATCAGCGCCCCGCCGAACCCGGCCCGGTCGTGGGCGACGAACGGCAACAGCCGGGGGTTGGCGGCGCGCAGGGTGTCCGAGTCGGTCCGGAGGAACACCAGGTCGCTGGCCACGAAGACGTCGGTGAGCCCGACCGTCGACACGACGACACCACCGACGAACAGCCCGATCCCGGTGCACACCATCAGGAGTTGGCCGACCAGCGCCCGGCGCCGCAGCCGTTCCGGACCTTCGGCCAGGACCGTCCACCTCGGCCGGACCGGCCCGCGGTGGACGGCGGCCAGGAACATCGGGAACAGCACGACGGCGACCGCGGTGTGCAACGGCTCCACGAACCCGTGGACGAGGAAGTACAGCAGCGAGGGGAACCCGATCCAGCCGGAGACCAGGTACGCCTCACGGGCCCAGGGCCAGCCCCGCCGGACACCACCGACCGCGAGGCCGACGTAGAGCACGCCGATCGCCACCATCGTGCCCGCCATGGTGATCCGGTCGTGTTGGAGGAAGTGGGCCAGGTGGTGGTTGACCGCGTGCAGCCCGTCCAGCCCCGTGCCCAGGAACTCGCGGTCGTACCAGAGCAGCACCGGTCCCAGCGTGATCCCGGCGGCGCCCAGGCCGGCGACGATCATGCCCAGGCCGACCAGCAGGCCCCACCACCACGCGGGCCACCGCAGGGGGTTCGTCCCGAGGTCGCGCACCGAGGGCGCCGGTTCGGCGGGGGTCGCCGCCTCGGTCACCCTGGCGAACCAGCCCGGTCCGGCCTCGATCAGCACGGAGGGCGTGACCAGCACCGCCCCGGCGCGGTCGGCGAGCGCGTCGGCGGCGGGCGCCACCAGCGGGGACGTCACGCGGAGCCCGGTCGGGTCGGCCCCGGTCCGGATCGCGTCCACGTGCGGGGACAGCGCGGCCACGACGGCCGCCGCGTCCGGCCCGACCGCGTGCACCACGACCGGGACCCGCCTGCCCGCCGCGGCCTCGCGCACCGCCGGGACGTCCGCGAGCCCGACCGGCGCGACCTCGACGAACCCCGCGCCCAGCGGGGGCAGCGCGCGCACCGCGTCCCGCGCCACGCCGGGCGGCACCACCGCGCCGAGCCGGTTCCGCACCGGGACACCGGCGACCGTTCCGGCCAGGTGCGGCGGCGGGTGCTGGTGGCCGAACCCCCGTGCGATCAGCCGACCGCCGGGCAGCGATCCGACGGTGGCCAGGGCTCGCAGCGCGGCCAGCCGCGACCGACGTGTGCCGAGCAGCGCGGCGGCGATCCCGCGCAGTGGTTGGTAGGTCCAGTCGGGCACTAGCGGGCTCCCGGTGGGGTCCAGCCGAGGACCGGCGCCATGGAGCGCAGGATCGCGGCGGCGGGGATGGTCCTGGCGGCGAGGTCTCGCACCGCCACGGCGGGCGGCCACGACCACAGGGCGACGGAGCCGAGGCGGGCGGACCGGCGGACGACCGCCCGCGTGCGCGGTCGGCGCACCTCGTCGTACCAGGCCAGCGCCACGTCGACGTCCGGGGTCCTGTTCAGGCAGTCGGCGAGCGTGACCGCGTC
>DATMCA010000428.1:0-2326 GCA_035559015.1 Umezawaea sp.
GCTTCGCGCCGTGGGGCCTGCGCATGATGGGCACGGGCTTCCACGTGGTGCTGCACGGCTCGTGCTGGCTGGTCGACCTGAGCGGCTCCGCCCCGCCGGTCCCGCTGGCCGAGGGCGACGTGGTGTTCCTGCCCGAGGCGAGCGGCCACGCCCTCGCCGACGACCCCCGCACGCCCGCCGTGGACGTGACCGCCGACCGCGCCGAGGCGGGACTCTCGATCGGCACGCTCACCATCGGCAACGGCGGCCCGCGCACCCGGCTGCTGTGCGGCGCCTACCACCTCGACCGGGTCCGCCCGCACCCGCTGGTCGGCCACCTGCCCGACGTGATCCACCTGCGGTCCGGCGAACACCCGCAGCTCACCGCCGCCGTCGACCTGCTCGGCTTCGAACTCGACCACCCGCGCGCCGGCTCCGACGGCATCGTGGTCGCCCTGGTCGACTCGTTGCTGCTCTACATCCTGCGGGCGTGGCTGGAGGGCCAGGCCACCGGCGCGGCGGCGGGCTGGGCCCTCGCGCTGAGCGATCCGGCCGTCGCGCCCGCCCTGACGGCCATGCACGACGACCCGTCCGCGCCGTGGACCGTCCAGTCGCTGGCCGCGCTCTCCGGCCTGTCCCGCGCCCCGTTCGCCCGGCGGTTCACCGCGCTGATCGGCGAACCGCCGCTGACCTACCTGACCCGCTGGCGGATGACCACGGCCGCGCGGCTGCTGCGGTTGTCGGACGCACCGCTGAGCGCGGTGGCGGGCAAGGCCGGGTACGGCTCGGAGTTCGCCTTCGCCAAGGCGTTCAAGCGCGAGTACGGCCTCGCGCCCGGCCGGTACCGGCGGCGGGCTACCGCGTAGCGGCCTCACAGAACGTCCACAGCGCCCGACGGTCCACTTCGGACTCCCGTTGCCAGGGCAGGTAGTGCGTCGAGCGGATGCGGCGGTCGTGCCAGAACTTCCCGTTCTCCCGGCCCGCCTCGGGGGACGCGGCCAGCCAGACGATCGTGTCCGCGCCCTGTTCCGGTGAGCGGAGCAGGGGTTTGGTGAGCTGGTGGAACTTCGGCAGCGACGTGCTGATACCGGGCGTGTCCGCCCAGCCGGGGTGCATGCTGTGCACGACCACGCCGTCGGCCCGCAGTTCCTCGGCCCACAGCTCGGCGAGCACGACCTGCATCCGCTTCACCCTGGAGTACGCCTTCGCGCCGGCGAACTCGCCCTTGAGGTACTCGGGGTCGTCCATCCGCAGCGGCTGGCTGTACATGCCGCCCGACGACACGAAGATCACGCGGCCGTCGAGGGACGCCTTGAGCCCAGGGGAGAGGAGTTCGGTCAGCAGGTGCGGGCCGAGGACGGCCGTCGCCAGCGCGACCTCGTGACCGTCGGCCGTTTCGGTGCGCTTCGGCGGCAGCACGCCCGCGTTGTGCACCAGCACGTCGAGCCGACCGGTGAAGGAGTCGCCGAACTCGCGCACGGCGGTGAGGTCGCTCAGGTCGCAGCGGTCGACGTGCAGTTCCGCACCGGGGACGGCGGTCAGGATCTCGGCCTTCGCGCGCTCGCCCTTGGTGGTGTCGCGAACCACCAGGTGCACCACCGCACCGAGCCGCGCCAGCCCTTCGGCAGCCGCCTTGCCCAGCCCGGAGTTCGCGCCGGTGACCAGTGCCACCCGCTCTTTGAGCGCGTCCGGCGGCGGATCGGCAGCCCAGAAGTGCCTGCGAGCCTCGAACCCGAGCCTCGAATACCCCGGCCCGATCGCCCGATCCATCACCCAGTCGACCGCACCTGTCACCGCACCTGTGGCTGTCCCTGTTGCCGTCACGGTTCGACGGTAGTGGTCGGGAGGGGAGGCCGCTGAAGGGACGAGGGAGGGATGGGGGATGAGGGAGGGATGGCTGTCGCTGTCGGGCGGTGGTCGGGTGGAGGGGCGGTGGAGGGGGAGCGGCGGGTGGCGATCGGGTTCGCCGTCGGTGGCGTGTTAGCGGATGTGGTGGAGGGGCGGTTGGTGATCGGGTTGGCCGTTGGTGGGGTGTTCGCGGGTGTGGTGGAGGGGCGGTTGGTGATGGGTTGGGCGTTGGCGGGGGTGTTTGCGAGAGCGCTGAAGGGCCGGTGTGGCGGGGTTGGCGTTCGTCGTAGGCGGCAGTGGCCCGCGAGAGCAGCCTCCGAGGGATGATGGTCGTGGTCCGGGTCGCCCTACCTCGCACCGGCTTCGAGGCTCCGCTCGCGTTCTTCGGTTCTTGCTCCGGCGCTCCGGCTCGACTCGCGTTCGCCGGTTCCCGTCTGGGATCTTGGGCCGCTTGCCCCCGACCCGCTTGCCCCGGCTCACGCTCCGGGCTCCCGGCCCC
>DATMCA010000429.1:0-2139 GCA_035559015.1 Umezawaea sp.
AGCAGTTCGTCGCCCTGCTGGAGTTCCGTGACGTTGCGGACCTTGCCGCCGGGGCCGAGCAGGCGGACGTGCCAGTCGTCCTGCACGGTCAGGCTGACCACGACGCCGTCGACGGAGTGCGCGGTGATGCTGAGCAGCGGCCGGGACTCCAGTTTGGACCGACCGACCACGACCCGCCGGGTGCGGCCCTCGGAGTTGACCGCGAGGACCGTGCTGCCGGAGTGCAGCTCGCTCAGGTAGTTCGTCCGGTTCTCCGGGCCGAGCACGTAGGAGTGCAGCGCGCCCGCGTTGACCCGGAACGGCCGGGTCGGCATGTACGGCAGCGGGTGCGTCTCGCTGCACGACAACAGGAAACCGGTCGAGAACGAGCCGACGAGGATGCCCTCGTCCTCCTCGAAGTGCGTGCACGTGTCGACGCACACCCGGTCGCCGAGGCCGTGGTGCTCGATGCGGTCGACGATCAGCGTGGCCAGTTCCAGCTTCGGGCTGGTCGCCTCCAGCATCCGGCTCAGCGCGAACACCTCGGTCGCGTCCTTCGGCGCGAGCATCACGCCCTCGGAGCCGCGCTCCAGCACGTCGACGACGATCGACGCCTCCTCGATGTCGCCGCAGACCGTGAACAGCTTGCCGGGCGCGCGGTCGGCCGCCGCCAGCACGATCTCCAGCGGGATCTTGGTCGGGTCGGCGAACCGCACCACGCTGTAGGGCAGCGCGACGGCGGCGGCGCAGGCCAGTTGCAGCGTGCGGTCGTCGTGCACGTCCACCCACGCGGCCACGTCGTCGCGGTCGCCGGTCGCCAGCACGAGGGCGTCCAGTTCGGCCTGGTTCGCGACCGCGGTGGCGGTGATGCCGGTGAAGCCCTCCTCCTCGCCCACCAGCACGCTCGTGATGGTCGGGGGCAGGGTGGCGAGCACGGCGGGGTCGTCGGAGACGACGCCGTGCAGGCGGGAGTGGATGGCGGCGTCCACGACGCCCTCCACGTGCTGCGGGGCCACGGTCCGGAGATCGATCCAAGCGAGCGTCACAGGGCACCTGTCGTCATCGTCGTCGGGAATCGGGAGAGGTCTGCTTCCGAGCTGGGCGCGTGCACGACCGCGGCGAGCCGGGCGACGAGCGACGCCGGGTTGGTGGAGGTGAAGACCTTGCGCCCCACCGCCAAGCCCGCGCAGCCCGCGTCCATCAGCTCGGTCGCGTAGGCGATGAGGTCGCTGCCGTCGGTCGGGCTGGAGTCGTGGGTGGGGCCACCGGCCGCGAGCACCGGGACCGGCGAGTTCGCCACGACCTCCGCCATCCGCCGCACAGGCAGGGTGACCGAGGTCTTCACCAGGTCCGCGCCGAGGTCGGCGGCGATGTTGACGACGTGCGCGAGCAGCGCCGGGTCGTGCGGGTCGACGATCCGCGGGCCGCGCGGGTAGATCATCGCGATCAGCGGCAGCCCCCAGGCCTCGCACGCCGTCGCGACCGCGCCGAGGTCGGCCAGCTGCCGCTCCTCGGTGTCGGACCCGATGTTCACGTGCACGCTCACCGCGTCGGCGCCCAGCCGCAGGGCGTCCTCCGCGTCGCCGACGAGCACCTTGGCGTTGGTGTCCGCGGCGTGCGCGGTACCCGCGCTGAGGTGCACCACGAGCGCGCACGACGCCAGGATCGCGGGTGGCACCAGCCTCGCTCGTCCTTTGTGGACGATGATCGCGTCCGCGCCGCCCTCCACGAGGTCGCGGAGCAGGTCGTGCCACCGGTCGTGGGGCACGACAGGGCCGTCGGACACGCTGTGGTCCAGCGGGACGAACAGGTGCCTCCCGTCGTTCGCCGAGGACAACCGGCGCATCCGGAATAGCTTCCCGGTATTCGCCATGCCGTCTACACCTCCTTTTCGAAAACTGGTTCAGTGAAGGAAGTGAATGGAATCGCTCGGTCGCCAAGGCTAGCCACGGCCGTTGAGGGCGGACAAATAACTCTTGCCGATAACTCGCCAGTTATGCCGGTTCAGCCGAAACGACCCCTGATGAGACCGCGATGGGCGGTTTCGGCTTCCGTACCGCCATTCGGACGGTTCACGTCCATGTCGGTCCTCTAAGAAGTTTCTCATTTTCTCCTGGCAGATTCACGGTGTTCCCAAGTCTCGGAGGAGAGCGGGAGGGT
>DATMCA010000430.1:0-2277 GCA_035559015.1 Umezawaea sp.
CACCTTCAGCCAGGCGCCGTGTCCATCGATCTCGTGGACGCAGTCCAACTCGAGGTCGCGCAGCTCGCCGATGCGTAGCCCGGTGGCGCGGATGAGCAGCAGCGCGTCGGCGTGTAGCCGCGCCAGGGCCGTCGACTCGGAAGCCGATACCTGTTCGAGTGCGGCGGCCAGCCGGCGGTCGGCGTCCGGGGGCAGGTAGCGCGGCAGCGGGTGCGGGGCGTCCGGGACGTCCCGGGCGAAGATCAGCGGGCGGGGCGGAGCCGCCGGCCAGCCCCATTCGGTGATGTCGGTGAGGAACTGGCGGACGGTGAGGATCTGCCCGCGCCGGTGCCCGATCGAGTGCGCCCGCCCGTCCGGATGGTGGGCGGCGGCCAGCGAGGCCAGCCAGGCTTCGATGTGTGCGCGCCGGTCCAGCGCGGCCGGGTTGGTGACCGGCGGGTCGCAGGCCGACAGGAACCGGCCGAACCCGGCCAGGTGGCTGGCGATTGCCTTGACCGTGGCCGGGGCGCGTGTGGCGGCGGCCTGGGCGCAGTAGGCCAGCAGCAGCGCGCGCAGCGGTTCGGCGACGCCGCTGTAGTGCCCGTCCAGGCCGGGCCGGCGCCGCGGATCCTCCGGTGGGTCGGCGAGGACGCCGAGGTGGAACAGCACCCGGTGCGCGGCGCAGACCAGGCCGCGGTCGTTGGCCCAGCTGCTGACGTTGCCTTTCGTCGCAGCCCAAGCCTGAAAGGCCGTGGTCAGTTCCGTGATGTCCGGGGCGGTCAGCGCGGCCAGGGGCCGCCCGGTCTGGATCAGCAGCCGCACCATGACGCGTTCCGTGGCGCGCTTGACGATGTGTCCGCTGTAATCCAGGTCGGTGGCCGTGGCGGCGAACCGCGCGACATCGGGCGCGAGCGGGCTGCGCCCGGCGGCGGCGAGCAGCCCACCGATCTTGCGGTGGGCAAGGTAGTCATAGCCGGGTTGGCACCGGCCGTGCAGCATCAGGAAGGTCAGGAACGGCCGCTGCGCGCTGCCCAGTTCGAGCTGGGTGGTCAGCGGTTCGGCGGCGAACCCGGCCGGGTCCGGCCAGCGCCCGAGGAACGCCCATGCGGCGTCGCGGTAGCAGCGCGAGCCACGCCCGTCACCAGCCAACCACCGCTCGTAGTCCACGATCAACTCGGCCGCGCCGGGGACGGCGGCGGCGCGCCGCTCAACCCCGGGCACGCTGCTGTCCGTGCTGTTGGCCGCGCTGCTGTTCGCGTTGGCGGTCCCGGGCGGTGTCGTAGGCGGCGCGCACCCGCACCGGGGCCAGGTGAATGTAGCCGACCGAGGAGTCGACGTGGGCGTGTCCGAGCAGGGCCTGGATCACCGCCAGGTCGACCCCGGCCTCGGCCAGCGCGGTGCCGAACGAGTGCCGCAGCGCGTGCGGATGCGCCGCCGGCACCCCGGCCCGGTCCCGGTGGTAGCGGAAGATCGTGCGCAGCCCGGCCGGGGTCAGCGGCCGGCCCCGGTTGCGGCCCTTGGCCACCACGAACAGCACGGTCGTGTCGGTGTCCAGGCGTTCGGCCAGCAGGTAGGTCTGGATCCAGCCGGCGACCTGGGCGTCGACCGGGACGCGGCGTTCCCGCCCGCCCTTGCCGGTCACCCGGGCCCAGCCGCGGGCGATGTCCGCATCCGCCACCGTCAGGGCCAGGACCTCAGCCGAGCGCAGCCCGGAGAACAACATCAACCCGGCGATCGCCCGGTCCCGCCACGAGTGCAGGCTCTCCAGCAGCGCGGATGCCTCCGCCGGGGCCAGCGCGCGGGGCAGCCGGCGGGGCTGGCGCACCCGCAGCGCCGAGCGGGGCTGCGGGCGGGCCAGATGCCCGAGCAGGCCCTCCCGCTGGCCCGGGGCGGCCCGTCGGGCCGCCGCGCCCTTCGGCATCGGGTTCGGCGCGGTCGGATCGCGCATCGCCCGGAACGTGAACAACCCGCTGACCGCGGCCAGTCGCCGGTTCACCGTCGCCGCCGCCAACCCCTCCCGCGCACCACCCGCCGGTATCGCCTCCACGCTCGCCGCGCCGCGCGGGGTGCTCGCGCTGCGGCAGGCCGCCAGGAACCGCAGCAGGACTTCGGAGTCGATCTGGTCGAGCGACCGGTTCTGCTCGGCCAGCCAGCGCAGCAACGCCAGCAGGTCGAACGCGTAGCCTCGCCGCGTCCCGGGCGCGTAGTGGCGGTCGCCCAGATACCCCAGGTAGTCGTTGACCAGCCGGACGTCATCGCTGTCCGCGCCGGCCAGTACCCAGCCGTCGTCCCGCCTCT
>DATMCA010000431.1:0-2759 GCA_035559015.1 Umezawaea sp.
CGATGACCGCCCAGGACAACGCCGCGGCCGGAACCGGGGCCGCTCCTGCCGAGGTGCGGGCCCCGGACATCGCCGAGCTGGAGGACCGCTGGCTGCGCGCCATGGCGGAGCTGGACAACGTGCGAAAGCGGTACAACCGGGAACTGGACCGCGAACGCACCGCCGAACGCGCACGGGTGGCGGCGGCCTGGTTGCCGGTGCTCGACAACCTGGAGCTCGCGCTCGGGCACGCCTCCGACGACGCGTTCGCCGAAGGCGTGCGGGCGACCCTCGACCAGGCCGTCGAGGTGCTCGCCCGGCTCGGCTACCCGCGCCAGGACGCCACCGGCGTGCCGTTCGACCCGGCCGTGCACGAGGTCGTGACGGTGCTGGACGACCCGGACGCGCCACCGAACACCGTCGTTCAGGTGCTGCGGCCGGGTTACGGCGATCTGCGTCCCGCCGCCGTCGCGGTGTCGCGCCGGCGGGAGTGAGCCGACGTGGCCACGGATTTCTACGACGTGCTCGGCGTGTCACGCGGGGCGAGTGACGACGAGATCGGGCGGGCGTACCGAAAACTCGCGCGGCAGTACCACCCGGACGTCAACCGCGACCCCGGTGCGGAGGACCGGTTCAAGGAGGTCAGCGAGGCCTACGAGGTCCTCTCGGACCCGGCGCGGCGCAAGCGGTACGACCAGTTCGGCGCGGACTTCCGCCGGGTCCCGGAGGACTACGTCGAAGGCGCTCCTCAGGGACGCGCGGTGTACACGAGCGGGCCGGGCTTCGGCGGGTTCGAGGACTTCGACTTCGAGGACCTCTTCGGCGGGGCCTTCCGCCGGGGTGGTCGCGGCGGCCGGATTCCGGGCGCCGACCAGGAGGCCGAGCTGAGGCTCTCGGTCGAGGAGGCCTACCGGGGCGGCCACCGCAGGCTCACGATCGGCGACCGCGAGCTGGACGTGACGATCCCACCCGGTGTGGTGGACGGCCAGCGCATCCGCCTGTCCGGCCAGGGTGGGCACGGATCCGCAGGCGGCGCGTCCGGGGATCTGTTCCTGGTGGTCCGGATCGCGTCGCACCCGCGGTACCGGCTGGAGGGCCGCGACGTCGTCGTGGACCTGCCGGTCGCTCCGTGGGAGGCGGCCCTCGGCGCCACCGTGCCGATCATGACGCCGGGCGGCGAGGCGAAGGTCCGCGTGGTGGCCGGCTCGTCGAGCGGACGGCGGCTGCGGCTGCGCGGTGAGGGCATGCCGAACCCGCGCGGCGAACCGGGTGACCTCTACGCGGTCATGAAGATCATGGTGCCGAAATCTCTCGGCAAGCGGGAACGAGAGCTCTTCGAGGAACTCGCCGCGGTCTCCGACTTCAACCCGAGGGGCTCGTGATGTACGTCCTGACGAAACCGACCAGGCTCAGCGTCGACCGCGTGTCCGTCCACACCGGACTCCACCCGGACCTGGTGCGCCGCTTCGCCGCCCTCGGACTGATCGAGTGCGCGGTGGACGACGACGGGCGGCTGTGGTTCCCACCGGACACCGCGGCCCGCATCGCGCGGATCCAGCGGCTGCGTGGCGGACTCTCGCTCAACTACAACGCGGTCGGGCTCGTGCTCGACCTGCTCGACCGGATCCGAGTCCTCGAAGCACAAGTGCGCGGGAGTGAACGATCATGGACGTGAACCGGCTCACTCAGAAGTCGCAGGAGGCGTTGCAGTCCGCGCAGGAGGTCGCCCAACGGCTCGGGCACACCGAGACCGACGGCGAGCACCTCCTGCTGGCCCTGGTCGAGCAGTCCGACGGCCTGGTCTCGCGCCTGCTCACCCGGGCGGACGTGGACGTGCGGGCGTTGGCGGAGGACGTGCGGACCGCGCTCTCCCGCCGCCCCAAGGTCACCGGACCGGGTGTCCAACCCGGACAGGTCAACATCACCCGCCGCCTGCTCGGCCTCCTCGACGCCGCGGAACGGGAAGCCAAGCGGCTCAAGGACGAGTACGTCAGCGTCGAGCACCTGCTGCTCGCGCTGGCGGAGGAAGGAAGCAGCACCAAGGCCGGCCAGGTCCTGGCGCGGCACGGCATAACGCGGGATGCGTTCCTGGAGGGCCTGACCAGGATCCGCGGCAACCAGCGCGTGCGGAGTGCCACGCCGGAGGGAACCTACGAGGCCCTGGAGAAGTACGGCCGCGACCTCGTCAACGACGCTCGGACCGGCGACCTCGACCCGGTGATCGGCCGGGACGCGGAGATCCGCCGGGTGATCCAGATCCTCTCCCGCAAGACGAAGAACAACCCGGTGCTGATCGGCGAGCCCGGCGTCGGCAAGACCGCGATCGTCGAAGGGCTCGCACAGCGGATCGTCCGCGGCGACGTACCGGAAGGTCTCAAGGACAAGACGGTCTTCTCCCTCGACATGGGCTCCCTGGTCGCCGGTGCCAAGTACCGCGGCGAGTTCGAGGAGCGGCTCAAGGCCGTGCTCGCCGAGGTGAAGGCCGCCGATGGCCGGATCCTGCTGTTCGTGGACGAGCTGCACACCGTCGTGGGCGCGGGCGCCGCCGAAGGGTCCATGGACGCGGGCAACATGCTCAAACCCATGCTCGCGCGCGGTGAGCTGCACATGATCGGCGCCACCACGCTCGACGAGTACCGCAAGCGCATCGAGAAGGACGCCGCGCTGGAGCGCCGCTTCCAGCCGGTCACCGTCGACGAACCCGATGTCGAGGACACGGTGTCGATCCTGCGGGGGCTCCGCGAGCGGCTGGAGGTGTTCCACGGCGTCCGGATCCTCGA
>DATMCA010000432.1:0-2948 GCA_035559015.1 Umezawaea sp.
GATCGAGGCGGTGCGCACCGAGGACGCCGCCGATCACGGGTACCTGCTGTTGCAGGACCACAGGCCCGACACGATCGGCGCGGCGCTCACCGACTCCCCGGTCGGTCAGCTCGCGTGGATCGCCGAGAAGTTCAGGACCAGGGCGGGCGACGGCTACCGGACGCCGGACGAGTCGGTCGACCGCGACCAGCTCCTGACGAACATCAGCCTGTACTGGTTCACCCGCGGTGGCGCTTCGAGCGCGCAGTTCTACTACGAGTCCGAGCACTCCGGACTCGACCTGCTCATGGCCTCCGGCGTGCCGTCCGGGTGGGCCGTGTTCGACGCCCACCCGCTCGTGCGCCGCGTGATGGACCCGGCGAAGGCGATCGGCCATTGGACCGACTTCACCGAGGGCGGTCACTTCCCCGCGATGGAGGAGCCGGAGCTGCTCGCGGACGACATCCGCACCTTCTTCCGCGGCCTCACCTGACCCTTGCGTCCGGGCCGGCGGGAACCGCACGCCTCAGCCGCCATTGAACACGGCGATCAGGCCGTCGGGCGCGTTCTCGCCGAAGATCAGGTCGAGCACCTCGGCGCCGTCGGCGGCGGCTTCGGCGCTGCGCGGGAACATCGCCCGCTCGTACTCGGTGAGAGCTGCCTCGACGTCGTCCCGGTGCGCGGCGATGGCCTTGGCGAGTTCGGCGCCGTCGTACATGGCCAGGTTCGCGCCCTCGCCGTTGGGGATCGCGAGGTGGGCGGCGTCGCCGACCAGGGTCACGCCCGCGACCCGTTCCCACGTGAGCCCGGCGGGCAGGGCGTGGATGGGACGCAGGATCGGCGCGGTGTGGCTGTCGGTGATCAGCGCGGTGAGTTCCGGGGCCCAGCCCTCGAACTCCCGCGCGATCCGCGCGGCGGCGGCGTCGGGATCGGTGAAGTCGACGGCGGCGAACCAGTCCTGCGACTCGGTGAGCGCCAGGTAGGCGTGCAGCGTGTCGCCGCGTTCGCGGTGGGCGAGGATCCCCTTGCCGGGCGAGAGCGCGAACAGCGCGCCGCCGCCGACCGCCTTGGCCGTGGCCGGGTGGCGGGTGTCGCCGTCGAACAGGTAGGTCTCGACGTACGACCTGCCGGAGTACTCGGGCACCACATCGGTGAGCAGCGGGCGGACCCGTGACCAGGCGCCGTCCGCGCCGACCAGCAGACTGGTGACGACGGTGGTCCCGTCGGTGAAGGCCACCTCGTGACGGCCCTCGCCGAGGGCGCGGACGTCGGTGACCTTGTGGCCCCACCGGACGGTGCCCTCGGGGAGCGAGTCGAGCAGGAGCTGCCGCAGCTCACCGCGCTGCACCTCGGGGTTCATGCCCGTGCCGTCGTCGGGCTGGTCGAACAGGACCGCGCCGTCCCGGTCGAGGATCCGCGTCGCCTGGCGGCCCTCCAGGACGAGCGCGCGGAACTCGTCGATCAGGCCCGCGTCCCGCAGGGCCCGTTGGCCGTTGTAGTCGCGGATGTCGAGCAGCCCGCCCTGCGCCCGTGCCGTCGCGGAGGGTTCCGCTTCGTGGACCGTGGACGGGATGCCGTGGCAGTGCAGGACGCGGGCCAGGGTCAGGCCGCCGAGCCCTGCTCCGATGATCGTGACGGGGGTGCGCATGGTCACTCCTTCGGGATCGAGGTCGTCTGGAACGTCGTTCCAGCATGGAACAACGTTCCAGAGGTGTCAACCCGGTGACGAGGGCGCGCTCGTCGAGGCCTAACCACGTTCGACGGGCGCACCCAGGCCGCCCCAATAGCGCATTCAAGCCGCGGTCGTCGATTCCCCACGATCTGTACTCGCATATGTTTCGAAATCGGCGCTTGACGGTTCCGAAAGCCTGTGCCACGTTGGCCTCACGACAAGTGGTAGGTCGATGGGCGTTGGTCCGCCGCCACGCATGGGGGATCGTATGGGGGATTCACCTCGGCTTTGATGCCGACCGCACGCACTTGCCGCTGTGCCGGCAGTGCGCTTTCACACCGCATGGCCCGGCGATGCGTTCGTGTCGTGTGCGGCTTTCCGCGATCTCCGGTGCTTTCCATTGTCGTGGTGCCGGGATTGGTGCGTGTTCTTCACGCGGTGATTGCCATTCCGCTCTGAGGGGGAATTACGTGAAACGAGTTCGTGCAAGAAGAATCCTGATGGCGACCCTGGCCTCGGCCCTGGTGTTCGCGGGCACGGCCGTGCCCGCGGCGGCGGGTGCCCAGCCCGTGTCCGAGCCCGCCGTCACCGGGGACGCGCCCGACGTGGTGGCGGGGCACGCCACGGCGGCGCCCGCCGTCAAGCTCGACCGGCCCGTCACGGCCGGGAAGTCCGACTGCTCACCGGAAGCGCTCGACGCCAAGACCGCCGTACCGCTGGGGGCCGAGGCCGGTCCGGGCCTCCAGGGGTTGAAGGGGATCACCTGCACGGCCGAGCGCACGACGGGCGGGAGTCCGCCAGGAGCAAGGGATGCAGCGCTCGCGAAGCTCCGCGCGGGTGAGTCGGCGCCGGCGTCGACGCTGTCGAAGCGCCTCGTGGGCGTCCGCGGCGGGCAGGAGCCGAACGCCGCCGACTACATCCAGCCGCCGCAGTTCTGCTTCGACCACGCCTTCGACGGGTGGTGGGGCACGCGGACGGAGATGTGCCAGATCACCTGGGGCCTCATCAACCTGTACGTGGTCGACAGCAGCGGTGTGCGCACCCTGGTCGGGCAGGCGGAGTGGCTGGAGTACGACTTCGCCTACACGACCGACATCATCGACACGTGGGCGCACCAGATCCGGACCACGAAGTACTGGAGCACGGGTGTGGGCAACACGCCCGCGACCATCAACGGCTACGCGTGGTGCGGCGGCGACTGCAAGCAGAACAGCGACACCGGGCTGCGGCCCACCTCGTTCGTCACCGACACCAACAACGACGGCGAGGCCTACTACGACTCGACCCGCGGTGAGCG
>DATMCA010000433.1:0-2356 GCA_035559015.1 Umezawaea sp.
TCATCGACGCCAGTCCCGGTCTCGGCGAAGCGGTCGTGTCCGGGGTGGTGAACCCGGACCACTTCGTCGTCGACACGGAGACCGGCGCGATCCTCGAACGCAGGCTGGGGGACAAGCGGCTGGTGATCCGGTCGCTTCCCGGCGGTGGCACCGAGCAGGTCGAGCACGCGCAGGACGGCGCGTGCCTCACCGACGAGCAGGTCCGTGACCTGGCCGAACTCGGGGCACGGGTGGAGGCGCACTACGGGGCGCCGCAGGACACGGAGTGGGCGCTGGACGCCGAAGGCGTGCTGTGGCTGACGCAGGCGAGGCCCATCACCACGCTGTTCCCGCTACCGGACGGAGCGTCGGCCGAGGACCCGCGGGTGTACTTCTGCTTCAGCGTCGCCCAGGGGCTGCAACGGCCGATCACGCCCTCCGGCATGGCGGGGTTCCGCCTGCTGTCGTCGGGCATCTCGGAGCTGTTCGGGTTCCCCGTCGCCCACCGGACCGACGGCGCGCGGCTGTTCCGCGAAGCCGGGCAGCGGCTGTTCATCGACGCGACCACGGCCCTCCGCAGCAAGCCGGGACAGGCGATCGCGCCCCGCGTGCTCGACGTGATGGAGGCGCGGTCGGCGGTGGTGCTGCGCGAGCTGTTCGAGGACCCGCGGTTCGCCGTGGTGCACGCGTCGTGGTGGCCGTTCCTGAGGCGATTCCTGAAGGTGGCGGCCCAATACCGGCTGCCGGTCCGCGCCGTGCAGGCGGTGCGGAGCCCCGCGTGGGCCCACCGGCGGATGGAGGCGATCGCCGCCGACCAGGCCGCGCTGCTGTCCATCCCGGACTCGGCGACCGCGTCCGAACGGCTCGACCACTGCGAGGTGGTGCTGGGCGAGCGCTCGATACAGGTGCTGCCCCTGATCGCCCCGATGGCGCTGCCGGGGTTCCTGCTGCTCGGCCTGGCGGGCAAGCTGCTCGGCGAGCGGCTGGAGCCGGGTGACCTCCAGGCCGTGCTGCGCGGACTTCCGCACAACGTGACGACCGAGATGGACCTGGAGCTCTGGCACCTCGCCTCCGCGATCCGCGCGGACGAGGAGTCGAGCACGGCGATCAGCACGACGCCGGCGCGCGACCTGGCCGAGCGGTACCTGGACGGCAGGCTGCCCGCGGTCGCGCAGACCGGGCTCGCGGAGTTCCTGGGGAAGTGGGGCCACCGCGCGGTCGCCGAGATCGACCTCGGCCTGCCGCGCTGGTCGGACGACCCGACGCACCTCCTCGGCGTCCTGGCCAACTACCTCCGCCTGGACGACCCGAAGCTCGCGCCGGACGCCCAGTTCGCCCGCGGCGCGGCGGAGGCCGAGGCCACGATCGACCGCCTGGCCCGGAAAGCGGGCCGGGTGCGCGGTCGGATCGTCCGGTTCGCGCTGGGCCGGGCCCGGCTGCTGGCCGGGCTGCGCGAGATGCCGAAGTACTACCTGATCGTCGCGCTCGGCCACGTTCGGGCGCAGATCGGGCTGGTCGGTGCGGAACTCGCGGCCAAGGGCGTGCTCGACACGGCTGACGACGTGTACTTCCTCGACTTCGGGGACATGCGCGACGCGTTGGCGGGCAAGGACTTCCGGGCTCTCGTGGCCGACCGGCGCGAGTCGTACGACCGGGAGATGCGACGCCGTCGAGTACCGCGGGTGCTCGTGTCGGACGGCACGGAACCGGAGGCCGTGGCGTCGCAGAACGCCGACATCGGCCCCGGCGCGGTGATCGGCACCCCCGCTTCGGCGGGCACGGTCACGGGTATCGCGCGGGTCGTGCTGGACCCGATCGGCGCGCACCTGGAACCCGGCGAGATCCTGGTCGCGCCGTCGACCGACCCCGGCTGGACGCCGTTGTTCCTCACGGCGGGTGGCCTGGTCATGGAGATGGGCGGCGCGAACTCGCACGGCGCGGTCGTGGCCCGCGAGTACGGGATCCCCGCCGTGGTCGGCGTTCCGGACGCGGTCACCCGGATCACCACCGGGCAGCGGATCACCGTCGACGGCGCGCTCGGCACCGTGACGCCTGCCGAGCAGGACTGACGGGGGCGCTGGATGGCACCACCGGCATCACTCGTCCGAGTGATGCCGGTGGTAGTACCGACTGGCCCGAGCCCGGTTGCCGCAGGACGGTCTGCACCACGCCTGCCGCGGGTGGTCGCGCACGAAGTACTTCACGCACCGCGGCGCCGGACAGGCCCGCAGGTGCTCGCGCTCCGCACTCGCGAGGAACTCGATCGCCGACCGGGCCAGATCCGCGACCAGCTTCGTCGCCGCGTCGGCGTCCGTGCGCCGCTCCGCCAGCCGCGGCGACCCGGACGTCGGCCATTCGAGCAGCGGCGCGCGCAGCA
>DATMCA010000434.1:0-2346 GCA_035559015.1 Umezawaea sp.
CGGACCGGCAGTTCCTCGGCGACCTGGTGTCGACCGACGAGGGCGTCTCCCAGGTCGGCCGGGTCACCGAGGTGCTCTCCGAGCACCTGTGCCAGGGCTGGCTCGAGGGCTACCTGCTCACCGGCCGGCACGGCTTCTTCAACTGCTACGAGGCGTTCATCCACATCGTCGACTCGATGTTCAACCAGCACGCCAAGTGGCTCAAGACGACGCGCCACATCCCTTGGCGGCGGCCGATCGCCTCGCTGAACTACCTCCTGACCTCACATGTGTGGCGCCAGGACCACAACGGGTTCTCTCACCAGGATCCTGGGTTCGTCGACCACGTGCTGAACAAGAAGTCCCAGATCGTGCGCGCCTACCTGCCGCCGGACGCGAACACGCTGCTCTCGACGATGGCCCACTGCCTGCGCACCCGTGACTACGTCAACGTCGTGGTGGCCGGCAAGCAGCCCGGGCCGCAGTGGCTGACGATGGATGAGGCGATCGCGCACTGCACCCGCGGCCTGGGGATCTGGGACTGGGCGAGCAACTGCGGCGACGAGGAGCCCGACGTCGTGCTCGGCTGCGCGGGCGACGTCCCCACAGTGGAGGCCCTCGCGGCGGTGAGCCTCCTGCGCCGGCACCTGCCGCAGGTGAAGATCCGGCTCGTCAACGTCGTCGACATCATGCGGTTGCAGGACGAGCGGGAGCACCCGCACGGCCTGTCGAACCGCGAGTTCGACGGGATCTTCACCAGGGACAAGCCGGTGATCTTCGCCTACCACGGCTACCCGTGGCTCATCCACCGGCTGACCTACCGGCGCACCAACCACCCCAACATCCACGTGCGCGGCTACAAGGAGGAGGGCACCACCACCACGCCGTTCGACATGGTGATGCTCAACGACCTCGACCGCTTCCACCTGGTCATCGACGTGATCGACCGGGTGCCGGGGCTGGCGGTGCCCCACGCCGGCCTGCGCCAGCACATGGTGGACGAGCGCCTGCGCTGCCGGCAGCACACGCGCCAGTACGGGGAGGACGCCCCGGACGTGGCCGACTGGGTCTGGCCCGGATAACGGGTGGATCCCCGGGGTGCACCCGCACCCCGGGGGTTCCCCCGGTCCCGGTGGACCGGGGTATTCCTGGATCCGACTCCAGGTGGGCCTTCCTACGGTGGTTTCACGGGCTTTCACCAGCCGAAACACCGTCGGAAGGTTCGCCGTGTCCTGCGCCCGGGTCGCCCCCGCCATCCTCGATCACTCGCCGCACCACCACGTCTGCCGCAATCCCGCGGAGGTGCCCCTCGCCCGGCTGGTCGACGCCGCCCAGGCCGGTTGTCCCGGGGCCTGGCGCGCCGTCGTCGAGCGGTTCGACGACGGGCTGCACGCGATCGCCCGCGGCTACGGCATAGATGCCGCCACCGTCGACGACGCGGTCCAGGCGACCTGGCTATCCGCCGTCACGCACGTGGCCGCGCTCCGCGAGCCGGCGGCGCTCTCCGGCTGGCTGCGCAGCATCCTGCACCGGGAGTGCCTCAAGGCCGCGAACCGGGCGAGCCGGGAGATCCCGGTCGTCGAGCAGCACCTCGGCGGCCCCGTGTCGGCCGCCCACGTCGCGCTGCGCGGCGCCGCCCCCCAGCCGCCCGACGACGAGGCGATCCGCCGCGCCGACCTCGCGGCGCTCCGCGAGGCCGTGCGCAGGCGGCTCTCCGCGCGGGAGCAGAGGTTGATGACGCTGCTCACCGACGAGCGGGAGCACTCCTACGTCGACATCGCCCGCGCCCTCGACGTCCCGATCGGCAGCATCGGCCCCACCCGCGCCCGCTGCATCGCGAAGCTGCGCCCGCTGCTGGCCGGGTGAGTCCGCCGGGTGGTCGAGCCCGGTGACCGGCGCGGGCACGCCGCGGTACGGCCGAAAGGATCTCTGCCGGATCTCTCGGCGCGGCTAGTCTCTCGGCATGCCCGCGGTGACCGTTCTCGTCGGACGCGACGCAGAGCGTGATCGGCTGCGGGCGGCCCTCGCCGACGCGGCCGACGGCGCACCGCGCGCGCTGGCGATCCGCGGCGACCCGGGAGTCGGCAAGACCCGCCTGCTCGACGTGGCGGTCGCCGACCCGGCGATCTCTCGGGCGTTCCGGATCATCCGGGTCGACGGCCACGAGGCCGAGAGCGAGATCCCCTACGCGGCGCTGTCGCTGCTTCTCGGGCCGCTGCTCGACGGCATCCCGGCCCTCCCCCGGCCCCAGGCCACGGCCTTGGAGGGGGCGCTGAACCTCGGGCCCGGGGCGGGCGACCGGCTCGGCGTCGCGGTGGCGACGCTGGGGCTGCTCGCGCACGCCGCCGAGGAGCGGCCCCTGCTGGT
>DATMCA010000435.1:0-11729 GCA_035559015.1 Umezawaea sp.
GAGAAGGGGCACGGCGCGGCCGACTGGTCGCGCCGCCCCCTTCCAGCCGACTGGCTGAACTACGCGGCGCTCGACGTCGAGCTCCTGGTCGAGCTGCGTGATGTGCTCGAACAGGAGCTCAAAAGACAGGGCAAGCTCGAATGGGCGCACGAGGAGTTCGAGGCGGCGCGCAACGCACCGCTGAGTCGTCCTCGTGCCGAGCCGTGGCGCCGCACCTCCGGCATCCACCGCATCCGCAACCCCCGGCAGTTGGCCGCGGTGCGCGCGTTGTGGGAGACCAGGGATTCGGTCGCCAGGGAGCGGGACATCGCGCCCGGTCGAGTGCTGCCCGACGCCGCGCTCGTCGACGCCGCCGTCCGCAATCCCGTGGACGAAGCGGCGCTTCTTGCTCTCCCCGTGTTCCGCGGGCGGGCGCAACGGCGCATGGTGGGCACGTGGCTGGGCGCCTTGCAGCGCGCCGCCGCGCTGCCGCGCACCGAGCTGCCGGAGCCATCACCCCACCACGACGGTCCTCCGCCCGCCAACCGCTGGTCCGACAAGGATCCCGCGGCGGCGTTGCGGCTGGCCGCCGTCCGGGCGGCGCTGACGGCCATCGCCGAGGCGAACACCCTGCCCGTGGAGAACCTCCTGCTGCCGGACCTGGTGCGCCGCACCTGCTGGCAGCCCCCGGAGGACATCACCCCGGCCGGGGTGGAGAGGGTGCTGCTGGACGGCGGCGCCCGGCGTTGGCAGGTCGACCTGACCGCCGACGCCCTCGCGGAGGCACTTCAGCCGCCGCCACCCCCTACTGAGTGACCCCACTACCCCTATCCCTGGCCTGAGTGGACCAACGCGCAGGTCAGGGGTAGTGGAAGCGGTGCGGTGCGGCTTCACTTGGCCCTCGTCGGCCAACTCGGCACTGCGAGGTCGGAATGTTCCGCAAGATCGTCCGGTGGCACCCGCCGCTGATGCCCGTCCTGGTCTCGCTCGCCGCCGCGGGTGTCGTGCCCGCCACCGGTCTCGCCGCGCACGTCGAGCCCGCCGCGTCCGCGCTCCTCACCAGGGCGCACCACCTCGTGGTCCGACCCGAGCACCCTCCCGTCACGGCCAGAGCCCGTGCGCGCGGCACCCGTTCCTTCCGTGCGGCCTGACGCCCCGGCCTCACTCCTCGCCGAGGAGCCGGGCCGAAGCGTCCCTCTGGGCGAGCCTGCGCAGCGCCACGAGCGCCGCGTCCCCCAGCACCGTGGCGACGACCATGCTCTCCAGGACGTCGTCCACCTGCGAGTGCAGCAGCACGTAGTCGAGGTCCTGCCGCGCGATGCCGACGGTCGCCTCGGCGTAGGCGTCGAGCTGGTCGGCGAAGCGGTGGTGGCCGAGCCTGCGGGCCGTCGTCACCACGCCCGCCAGCGACCGCGCGGCCGGGTCGTTCGCCATGTGGTCCCACCCCCGCCGGGCGAGGAAGTCGTGCACCTGGTCCTGGGCCGCCCGGTCGGCGTCGGGCGGGTCGTCGGAGCCCATGCTGCGCTGCACGACCCCGAGCACCTGGTGGGTGACGAGGTCGGAGGTCTCCAGCACGCCGACGACCTCGCCGACCGCGGCGATCGACAGTCCCCCGACGTCCACCAGCGCTCGCACCAGCTTCAACCTCCGCAGGTGCTCGTCGCCGTAGTGGGCCTGGTTGCGCCCGGTCCGCTCGCCGGAGGGCAGCAACCCCTCGCGCAGGTAGTACTTGATCGTCGGCACCGGGACGCCGCTGCTCCTGCTCAACTCCGAGATCCGCACGGACACCCCTCTCCGGTAGCCGGCCCAACATGGATAGTCTACCTTGCTGATAGTAGAAAGTGTCACTATCCAGAATGGGAGCCGCCGATGCTGCGCAAGGCGTTGGACTGGCACAAGCCGCTGATGCTCTTCACCCTCGTCATGATCGCCCTGGTGCCGATCACCGGTCTCGCGATGCTCGTGGACGACCGCACCCTCGACGGCGCGCCGATCTGGTTCAAGCCGTTCAAGTTCGCCGTCTCGTTCGCCCTCTACGGCGTCACGCTGTCGTGGGCGCTCAGCCTCCCCACCAAGGCCCGCAAGGTCGGTGGACCGCTCGGCACGATCATCGCGATCACCAGCACCATCGAGATGGTGATCATCGTCGGGCAGGCCGCCCGCGGGCAGCACAGCCACTTCAACGTCAGCACGGCGTTCGACCGCGCCCTGTTCATCGCGATGGGCCTGAGCGTCATGTTCCTGTGGACGTCGACCGCGGTGATCGCGGCGCTGGTCGCGTTCAGCAGGTTCGTCGACAAGGTCGCGGGCACCGCGCTGCGGTACGGCCTGCTGATCTCGGTCGCGGGCCTGTCCGTCGGCTTCCTGATGCTCGTGCCCACGCCGGACCAGATCGAGGACGTCTCCAAGGGCGTCAACGGCGTCATCGGCGGCCACAGCGTCGGCGTGCGGGACGGCGGTCCGTCGATGGCCGCGACGGGCTGGAACACGACCGGCGGCGACCTGCGCGTGCCGCACTTCTTCGGGATGCACGCCCTCCAGGCGCTCCCGCTGTTCGCCGCCGGACTCGGCTTCGTCCGCTCCCCCCGGCTCGCCGACGAGCGCACCCGCTCGCAGCTCGTCCGACTCGCGGCCGGGCTGTACGCGGGGCTGTTCGTCCTCACCCTCTGGCAGTCCCTGCGCGGTCAGGCCGTCACGAGCCCCGACGCGCCCACCCTCATCGCGCTCGCCGCACTGCTGGCCGTCGTCGGCCTCGGCGTCGTGCGGGCGCTCAAGCCCACTCCCTCGGCGGTGCCGGCATGACCGAACTCCTCTTCTCGATCACGTTCCTGCTCGCGGTGCCGTTCTGGGCGCTGATGATCCTCGCGCCGAAGTGGGGCACCACGGAGAAGGTCATCGCCTCGCCGCTGATCGTCGTGCCGCCCGCCCTCGTCTACCTGGTGCTGGCGGTCGCGAACTTCCCGGACCTGTGGGCGGCCGTGTCGGCGCCCGAACTCGGTCCGCTGGCGGAGTTCCTCGGCACCCCCGCAGGCACCGCGCTCGGCTGGGCGCACTTCATCGCGTGGGACCTGTTCGTCGGCCGCTGGATGTACCGGCAGAGCCGTGAGCTGGGGATCCACCCGCTCGTGATGGCGCCGGTCCTGCTCGTCACGATCCTCGCGTCACCCATCGGACTGCTGCTGTTCCTCCCCGTTCGCGCACTGCGGGCGCGCCGGGAGAAGAGCCCCCATACGGTGTCACAGTCGGTGTGACGCGATCGACAGTGCCACCACGGTGGTTACTGACCAGTAGCGAGGTCTAAAGTCAGTGTTACCCGCCAGTAGCGGCGCGCGTTCCGCCGCCGCGACCAGCGGACGAACTTTCCAGTCAGCTCAACGTGGAGGAGACGCCGTGGCCGCACCAGCAGCGCCGGCACCGAGCGGACGCGACGTGGCTCGTGGCGTTCGGAACGTGGTCTTCGTCGAGGGCGTCCGCACGCCGTTCGGCAAGGCCGGACCCAAGGGGATCTTCGCGGAGACCCGCGCCGACGACTTGGTGGTCAAGGTGATCCGCGAACTGCTGCGGCGGCACCCCGAGCTGCCGCCCGAGCGCGTCGACGAGGTGGCCATCGCCGCCACGACGCAGATCGGCGACCAGGGCCTGACCCTGGGCCGCACCGCGGCGCTGCTGGCGGGGCTGCCCAAGTCCGTGCCCGGCTACTCCGTGGACCGCATGTGCGCGGGCGCCATGACGGCCGTGACGACCGCCGCGAGCGGCATCGCGTTCGGCGCCTACGACGTGGTCATCGCGGGCGGCGTCGAGCACATGGGCCGCCACCCGATGGGCGAGGGCGTCGACCCGAACCCGCGCTTCATCGCCGACCGGATCGTGGACACCTCCGCGCTGGTCATGGGCCAGACCGCGGAGAACCTGCACGACCGGTTCCCGGACATCACCAAGGACCGCGCCGACGCGTACGCCGTGGCCTCGCAGGCCAAGTACGCCGACGCGGTCGAGGCGGGCAAGATCGGCCCCGAGCTGGTCCCGGTGGCCACCCGCTCCGCCGAGAAGGGCTGGGGCCTCGCCACGGCCGACGAGCCGCCGCGTCCGGGCACCACGCTGGACGACCTGGCCAAGCTCAAGACCCCGTTCCGCCCGCACGGCCGGATCACCGCGGGCAACGCGGCCGGTCTGAACGACGGCGCGACCGGCTGCATCCTGGCCGAGGAGGAGACCGCTCGCGAGCTGGGCCTCCCCGTCGGCATGCGGATGGTCGGCTACTCGTTCCTGGGCGTCGAGCCCGAGGTCATGGGCATCGGCCCGGTGCCCGCGACGGAGAAGGCCCTCAAGCGCGCGGGCCTGACCATCGACGACATCGGCCTGTTCGAGATCAACGAGGCGTTCGCCGTGCAGGTGCTGGCGTTCCTCGACCACTTCGGCATCAAGGACGACGACCCGAGGGTCAACCAGTGGGGCGGCGCCATCGCCGTCGGACACCCGCTGGCCTCGTCGGGCGTGCGGCTGATGACGCAGCTGTCCCGGCAGTTCGCCGAGCGCCCCGACGTGCGCTACGGCCTCACCTCGATGTGCATCGGCATCGGCATGGGTGGCACCGTGATCTGGGAGAACCCCCTCTGGACGGGAGAGACGAAGTGAGCACGCTTTCCCTTGCCGAAGCCGCGGAGCGGTACCCCGACGAGGTCGTGACGAGTGCCGTCACCCGCCTCGTCACCGTGCCCGGCGTGGAGGGCCGGGTCGCGGTCGTCACCATCGACAACGGCCTGGACCACACCCGCCCGTCGACCTTCGGCGTGCGCGGGCTCCTGAGCCTCGGCGCCGCGTTCGACGAGGCCGCGGCGGCCAACCCGGCCGCGATCGTGGTCACCGGCAAGCCGCTGATCTTCGCCGTGGGCGCCGACCTGGGCGCCGTGAGCGGCGACCAGCGCGCGGAAGCCGACCTGATCGGCGAGATCGGCCACGCGGTGTTCCGCAAGTTCACCGACTCGACGGTCCCGACCTTCGCGTTCGTCAACGGCGCGGCCATGGGCGGCGGCCTGGAACTGGCGCTGTCCTGCCACTACCGGACGCTCGCGTCCAACGCGGCGGCCGTGGCGCTGCCCGAGCTGTTCCTCGGCATGTTCCCCGGCTGGGGCGGCACGCAGCTGCTGCCGAACCTGATCGGCGCGAACGACGCGGTCACCGTGATCTTCGAGAACGCGTTGAACCAGAACAAGATGCTCAAGCCGGCGCAGGCCGAGGCGATGGGAATCGTCGACGTCGTGTTCGACTCCGCCGACTACCTGGAGCAGTCGTTCGCCTGGCTGTCGAAGGTGCTCGCGGGCGAGATCACCCCGCCGCGCAAGGAGATCGACCGCGGCGAGGGCTGGGACGCCGCCGTGGCGCGCGCGAAGGCGATCGTGGACGGCAAGACCAAGGGCGCCTCGCCCGGCGCGCTGATGGCGCTGGAACTGCTGGAGCTGGCGCGCGAGAACGACCTGGACCGCGGCTACGCCCGTGAGACCTCGGCGATGACCGAGGTGCTGATGACCGACACGCTGCGGTCCAGCCTGTACTCGTTCGGCCTGGTGCAGAAGCGGGCCAAGAAGCCCGCGGGCGCGCCGGACAAGGCCCTCGCCCGCAAGGTCACCAAGGTCGGCGTCGTCGGCGCCGGTCTGATGGCCTCGCAGATGGCGCTGCTGTTCGCCCGCCGCCTGCACGTGCCGGTCGTGCTGACCGACGTCGACCAGGCCCGCCTGGACAAGGGCGTCGGCTACGTCCACACCGAGGTCGACAAGCTCCTCGGCAAGAAGCGCGTGTCCCCGGACGAGGCGAACCGCCTCAAGGCGCTCGTCACCGGTTCGCTGGACAAGGCGGCGTTCGCCGACGCCGACTTCGTCATCGAGGCCGTGTTCGAGGACCTCGCGGTGAAGCAGCAGGTGTTCGCCGAGGTCGAGGAGCACGTGTCGCCGGAGGCGATCCTCGCGACCAACACCTCGTCGCTGTCCATCACGGACATGGCGTCGAAGCTGGCGCACCCGGAGCGGGTCGTGGGCTTCCACTTCTTCAACCCGGTCGCGGTCATGCCGCTCGTGGAGGTCGTGCGCGCCGAGCACACCGACGACGTCGCGCTCGCCACCGCGTTCTCGGTCGGCAAGCTGCTCAAGAAGTCCTGCGTGCTCGTGAAGGACGCGCCGTCGTTCGTCGTGAACCGCCTCCTCACCCGCTTCATGGGCGAGGTCGTGAACTCCATCGACGAGGGCACGCCGTTCGAGGTCGCGGACAAGGCCACCGAGTCGCTCGGCCTGCCGATGTCGCCGCTGATCCTGTTGCAGCTCGTGGGATCCGCCGTAGCGGTGCACGTGTCCGAGACGATGCACGACGCGTTCCCGGACCGCTTCAGCGTCAGCCCGAACATGAAGAGGTTCGTCGCCGCGGGCAAGACCGCGGTGTGGCAGTGGGACGCCCAGGGCAACCAGACCGTCGACCCCGAGGTCACCGCGCTCTGGGAGTTCGGCGACCACCCGCAGACCGCCGACCAGGTCAAGGCGCGCGCGTTGGAGGGCATGGCCGAGGAGATCCGGCTCATGCTCGACGAGGGCGTCGTCGCCGAGGCGAAGGACATCGACCTCTGCATGATCCTCGGCGCGGGCTGGCCGTTCTGGCTGGGCGGCATCACGCCGTACCTCGACCGCGAGGGCATCTCGGAGAAGGTCACCGGCAAGCGCTTCCTGGAGCCCGGCGTGGCCTCCCTGCCCGCGTAGAGCTTCCCCGACGGGCCACGGCGCCCGGTTCCCGTTCACACGGGGGCCGGGCGCCGTTCTCGTCGGGCCGCACCCGTTCCGGCCGTTCACCCCTGCCGCGGTCCCCGGTTCGGCTATGAAGTGGTCGTGACGAGTCTGCCCCTGGTGGTTCACCAGCGGATGACCTTCAACCGCGAGGAGCCGGCCGACCGGGTGCGCCGAACGCCGGTGGAGAGGCAGGACCTCGGCGGCGGCAGCGAGTCGATGTCCTGTCCCGAGGGCGTGGCGATCGAGAAGAACACCGCTTTCGGCTGTTCGGTGGTGCACGAAGGGCACCTCAAGACCGTGCGGGTCGTGGTCGTGGACGCCGGGTCGGGTGCGATCGAGGTCGGAGCGCTGTCGAAGTAGCCCCTTCCCGTCGTCAGGCGGGGCTGTCGGTGTCCGCCGCTGGGACGAGGCCACCTCCGTCGCGGCGGAGAGGTACGACGACCAAGCAGCCACCGTCCACGAGGAACGCACCGGGTCGTGGGACATGCCCCTCCCCGACCTCGCCGGCTCGCGCGGCCCGAGGGGCGAGCGCGTGCCGATCGAGGACGAAGCCGTTGCGCGGGAGCACTTCCCGCGCCTGGCCGGGTTGCGCTACCCGCGCTAGTGGATCGACAACGCCTCGACGCAGCCGCCCGCCCGCACCAGGTACACGTCGATCCGCATGGCGCGCAACGCGTCCTCGGTGTCGGCGAGCAGTTCCCGGTAGCAGACGAAGTCCGGCAGTCCGATGCCGACGATGTCGTCGGGACAGTCCTGGCGCAACCGCAGCACCTTCAGCAGCGCGTCGGCGTACCAGCTCTCCGCCTGCTCCATCGGGTGCGGCGGCTTCGAGTCCGATGTGGACCTCTTCGTCGGGAAGCCGCGGGATTCCACGTGCAGGAGCCTGCCGCCGCGCTGCGCCATGATGCGGTCGCCGCGCAGGAACGCCCAGCCGTCCATCTCGAAGTAGCGGACCAGCTCCGCGAGGACGTTGCCCTCCCAGTGCCACTCGTGCGCGGCGCTGCGCTTGATGTCCGCGCGCGGCAGCTCGGTCACGAGGCTGTTCATCACCGGTCGGCCGAAGTCGTCGCGGTGCAGGATGCCCGCGTCGGCGAGCGTGCGGCAGCGCGAGTTGACCTGGTCGTGGACGACCCGCAACTGCGACGCGATCTGCGCGTCGGTGAGCCCGTTGGGGAAGTGGCCCAGCAACGCCACGATCCGATCCGCCAACGTGAAGCCGTCTGTCATGAAACCATTATCGACGGCGAATGATTCGTCGTTACCTCGACTTCATCCGGTCAATGGACGCCAACCGAGCGTGACGGCGCACGTCCGGAGGAGCTTCGCGGACCGTTCCGGACCGGCGGGTGACGGCGATTGGTACGGCCGAGTCACAGGGGCACGCAGCCGGGTGAGGCGTGCCGGAACCGGTCGGCGTTGTCCGATTCTCGACACATGGACACACACCGCCGCAGAGTTCGCCGACGACGATCCCGGAAACCCGACCCGGTGCGCCTGGACGAGTTCGCCGAGTTCCTCGACGCGGACACCGACTGGCGCGACGAGGTGCGCGTGAGGCTGGTCGCCCGCATCGACCCGCGACTGGTCGAACGCACCTCGTGCCACCGGGTCGCCGAACTGGCGGAGGAACTGGACACGCAGGTCACCGTGGAGCCGCGGCCGGACGTCACGTTCGACATCGCGAAGGCCGTGCACTGCCGGGTGCCGTTCAAGGGGGTGGTGCGGCTGCGGCACACGGCCCGCAACCTGCGGGTGCTCGGCGTCTACCTGTGCGCCGTGGCGGGGCGCGACCTGGGCACATGCCCGTGCGCCGTCGCGCTCGCCGCCGATCCGAACGACGCGGCCGTGCGGCACGTCATCGGCAGCGCGATGGACCGCGCCGGGTTGTGAGCGCCCCGCGCCGGTGAGGTTCAGACCGCGACGACCTCGACCGCGCGTTCGAGCCCGATGAAGTCCTTGAAGTTCTGGGTCAACACCGGCATGCCGTTCGCGGCGGCCGTGGCGGCGATCTGGAGGTCCATCCGCCTCGGTCGAGCGCTCCGGCCGCTGCGGCGCACCAGCGCGGCCAACGTGCCGTAGATCTTCGCCGCGGCCGTGTCGAACGGCAGCACCTCGAACATGTCCAGGGCCGCGTAGTAGCGCTCGGTGCGGGCGAAGCGCTCCACCGGGTCGTCGACGTCCAGGCCGTACGCAAGTTCGGCGACCGTGACGGCGCTGATCGCGGGTTCGGCGTCCACGTACTCGCCGAAGTCGATCTCCTCCAGCCTGATGACCACGCAGGTGTCGAGCAGGATCCGGTCGGTCACCGGCGCCACGCGTCTTCCAGGGGGTCGTCAGCGCCGAACACGCGGTCGTCGGCCAGCCGTTCGGCGTCCCAGCGCGCCACGTCCACGGGCGGCAGCTTCCGGAACTCGGCCTGGAGTTCGCCGAGGGTCCGCCGGGCCCTGTCCGCCTCGGCGGTGTGCGGCACGAGGTCCGCGACCGGTCGACCGTTGCGAGTCACCACGAACATCTCCCCAGCTTCGACCCGCCGCATGATCTCGGCGTTGTCGTTGCGCAGCTCACGCTGCCCTATGGCCGTCTTCACGACACCAGCGTAGCGCTTTGGGGAGGATTGCGCTACAGAGGTGCTACAGCCAGCAGCGGCGCGTCCCACGTCTTCGCGACCCGCTCCGCCGTCTCCACGGTCGACCGGCTCACGGCCACCACCAGGTCCACCACGGGCCAGTCCGCCACCCCGCCCGCGCACGACGCCACGGTCAGGTCCAGCACGTGCCCGCCGTGCGCCCGCACGATCGCCGTGACCGCGTCCCGGGCCTCCCGGCTCGCCCGGTCGAACCCGCGCAGCACCGCCACGGCACCGTTCGCCGCCAGCAGGTCCGGCTTCACGGCCAGCAGCGCCTCGATCGAGTCGACCAGCGCGGCGCGGTCGTCGTCGAGGGTGGAGCGGTGGCTCAGGGTGCTGGTCATCGTGGATCTCGCTTTCGCCGCACGGGGTTGCTCCTTCCGTAGTACCCCCATCCACTCCGCCTGCCACTGTTGTTTCGATCACTGCCGAACCGGGAATCAACGCGACCGTGGGCGAAATCAGGATCGGCACCTCCGGCTGGACCTACCCCGAGTGGCGCGGCTCCTTCTACCCCAAGGGTTTGCCGCGGGAGCGGGAACTGGAACACCTCGCGGCGCGGGTCAACTCGCTGGAGCTCAACAGCACCTTCTACGGTCTCCGCCGGCCGAGCCACTACCGCTCGTGGGCCGCGCGCACCCCGGACGACTTCGTGCTGTCCGTCAAGGCCCCCAAGCTCATCACCCACGAGAAGCGGCTGCGCGACGTCGACGACGACCTCGCGGAGTTCTTCGCCTCTGGCCTCCACGAGCTGGGCACCAAGCTGGGTCCCGTCCTCTGGCAGCTACCGCCGTTCCTGCCCTTCACGGCGGCCCGCGTCACCGCGTTCCTCGACCTCCTGCCCGACGACCTGCGCCACGCCGTCGAGGTCCGCCACCCGACCTTCGACTCCCCCGAATTCCTGGACCTCCTGCGCGACCGCGGCATGGCGGCCGTCGTGGCCGACTCGGCAGGCCGCTTCCCGACCCTCGACGAGCCCACCACCGACTTCGTCTACGTCCGCCTGCACGGCTCGGAGGAGCTCTACGTGAGCACCTACGGCCCCGCCGAACTGGACGACTGGGCGGCCAGGATCGGTGAGTGGGCGGAGGACCGGGACGTGTTCGCGTACTTCGACAACACCCTCGGCGGCGCCGCGCCCTACAACGCGATCTCGCTCGCGGAACGACTCGGCACCGCGTCCAGCCCGATGCCGAACAGCCCGCGGTAGGCGTCCAGCAGTTCCGGGTCGGTCAGCTCCCGCTCGGTCCGCTGCCCCGCCTCGGTGGTGATCAGCGTCGACCCGCTCACCGTCACCCGCCCCTTCGCCGTCGGCATCGACGCCAGCGGCTTCCGGGTGAACGCCGAGTCGGGCGAGGTCCGCTGGTACCAGCAGGTGGGCCCGAAGTCGGTGAGCGCGCGGGGGCGGGGTTCGAGGCGGTACTGGGGTTCGCCGTCCTGGAGGACGTCCAGGTCGCCGTCCGGCGCGTCGACCACGCGGAACACGCCCTCGGGGTCGTGCTGGTCGTCGCGGACGTCCAGCCGCAGCGGGCGCAGGCTGAAGTCGCCGAAGCCGACGTCGACCAGTTCGTCGCCGACGCGGAGGGCCAGGTGTTCCAGCGGTGCGCTCAGGCGCTCGCCCAGGTACACCCTGGCGCCCACCAGGTCGACCTCGTGGCCGAGTGCGCGCAGCAGCGCCGCGAAGGCGCCGTTGAGCTCGTAGCAGAACCCGCCGCGCCGCCGTTCGACGATCTTCGCGACCAGCGCGTCCTCGTCGAGCACGATCGGCTCGCCGAGGTGGATGCCCAGGTTCTCGAACGGCACCGTGCGCAGGTGCAGTTCCTGGAGGTCCCCGATCGGGGAGGTCCTCGTCGCGCCGATGCGGGCCAGGTACGCGTCCACCACTTCCGGCTTCATGCCGTGAGCCTCACCCACCGGAAACCGGAACGCCAGGCGATTTCAGGTCGCGCATCCCGCGCAGCGGCGAGAGCACCAGCCACAGCGACGACAGCAGCACGCCCGACGCGGCCACGGCGAGCGCGCCGCGAACGCCCAGCGCGGTCGCCACGCCACCGCCGAGCAGGCTGCCGACCGGGATGGTGCCCCAGATGAGGACCCTCATCGTGGCGTTCACCCGGCCGAGCACGCCGGGCGGGCAGACGGACTGCCGGTAGCTGACCGCCAGGATCGAGAGGCAGATGATCCCGAAGCTGGTGGTGTAGGTGGCGGCGACGTAGCAGGCCAGGCCCCAGCCGGGGGTGGTGAGCGGGTACAGCGGGAACGCGATCCCGCACGCCACCCCGCTGAGCCACAGGAGCCTGGCGTCGCCGACGCGGGCGGACAGACGACCGGTCAGCAGGGCCGCGGAGACCGCTCCG
>DATMCA010000436.1:0-2028 GCA_035559015.1 Umezawaea sp.
GCAGCGCGGCCAGCGCCAGGCCTGCCGCGTTCCCGCGAACCGGCCTGGGCGGTGCGACCAAGCGGTCGCCGCCGTAAGGTGCCAACCCGAGATCGGCCGGGCGGTCACGAAGCAACACCACGACCAGCGGCAGCACCGCGACTGCCGCGGCAGTGATTAGCAGCGACGCGATCTTCCAGTTCGTCGCCTCTACCAGGTATGCCACCACCGGCAGGAACACCAGCTGACCGGCCGCGCCGCCCGCGGTAAGAATGCCCATCACCAGGCCACGACGCTTCACGAACCAGGCGTTGGCCACCGTGGCAGCGAACACCAGCGCCATGGAACCGGTGCCCAGCCCGATCAGCACACCCCAAGTCAGGACGAGCTGCCACGCCGCCCGCGCGAGCACCGACAACCCCGAACCGGCGGCGATCAAGAGCAATCCGACGCTGACCACTCGACGCAAACCGAACCGTTCCATCAGCGCTGCAGCAAAGGGCGCGGTCAGACCATAGAGCACCAAGTTGACGCTCACCGCGGCCGACATCGTCACGATCGACCAGCCGCCCTCATGCAATGGCACCATCAAAGGACCCGGTGCTGCCCGGAAAGCCGCGGCGGCCACCAGCGTGGCGAACGCTACCCCAGCCACCACCCACGCATAGTGCACCCGCGCCATCCCAACCTCCTCCGTGCTCACAGAGCCCGTATTGGGCCGCCCGTTCAGGTGGCCCTTCCGCTTATCACTCAGGTTCATCCCGAGCAACGCCGTAGGAGATGAACTCAAGCAGGCTGCCGTCTGGGTCACGGAAGTAGACGCTGGTTCCGTCGCCACCAGCTCCGGGTCTCGGCACCGGCCCCATCTCCACTTCGACGCCGTGTAGTCGAAGGTGCGCAACAGCTTCCTCGATCGGACCGTCCCAGCGAAAGCAGATATCGCTGTTGCCGGGGCGCACCGGCAAGCGGGCCACGTTGGTCTTCGGGTTGAAGCCCGGACCATGGACGTTGAGTTGCGTCCCCCCGATGCGAAAGCAGACCTGGCCGGCGCCGCGGTCGACGACCTCGACGCCGACAACCGCACGATAGAAGTCGATGGAACGTTCCCAGTCGGACACCGCGATGACCACGTGGTCTAGGCGAATGCCCGTCACGGGTCAACCTCCTCCTCGTCATGTCCGATGCACCCGACCCTAGGCCAGGACCCAACTCGAGGCATGCGACGCTGATCGTTGAATTCCCCCCGCCGTCACGAGAGTCTGGCAACGAGGGTGCTTGCCGCAGCGACCCCCGAAGTGCTGAGGATCCTCACATCCACCCGGGCTGTTTACGGCCAGAACCGACGCATATGGGGTGGCAAATGGTTGATGCTGACAGGAGTGTGGCGATGTCCTTCCCGCCCGACCGCTACGTGCTGGGTTTACTGGAGATCGACCAGACGCAGGTCGCGGTCGTTGGGGGCAAGGGCGCGCAGCTCGGGGAGCTTTCCCGGATTGAAGGCATCCACGTACCGGCTGGCTACTGCGTGACGACGAACGCCTTCCGGCACGTCATAGCGGACGCGCCGTCGATCGATGATCGGCTCGATCGACTGTCACGCCTGAACGCGGACGACCGGGAGGCGGTCCGCACGCTGAGCGCGGAGATCCGCCGGACACTCGAAGGGATCGCCATCCCTGAGGATCTGGCGGCGGCGATCACCGGCGCGCTCGCCCGAGTTGGCGAGGACGCCGCCTACGCCGTCCGATCCAGCGCGACGGCAGAGGACTTACCGACGGCCTCCTTCGCAGGGCAGCAGGACACGTACCTGAACGTCGTGGGGCCGGCGGCGATCCTCCAGCATGTCAGCCGGTGCTGGGCATCGCTCTTCACCGAGCGGGCCGTGACCTACCGGCTGCGGAACGGCTTCGACCACCGGAAGGTCCAGATGGCCGTGGTCGTGCAGCAGATGGTCTTCCCGGACGCTGCCGGCATCTTGTTCACGGCCGACCCCATCACAGGCAACCGGAAGGTTGCCGCCGTGGAGGCCAGCTTCGGCCTCGGCGAGGC
>DATMCA010000437.1:0-2519 GCA_035559015.1 Umezawaea sp.
GAGGGGGATCATCGGCCACCACGCGGCCAGCGGGAGGGTCATGGCGGCGTTGGCCAGGCCGAAGAGGGCGACGATCGCGATGAGCAGCTTGCCCGCGGGGAGCAGGCCGCCGATGCGCTGGGCCAGCAGGGCTCCGACGAGGCCGCCCACACCCATGCCCGCGTAGACCACGCCGGTGGTCAGGGCGTCGCCACCGCGTTCGCCGACCAGCACGATCAGCGGGATCAGGATGGCGCCGCCGAGCAGGTTCATCGCCATCACCGCGACGCAGACGCCCCGGAGGCCGCGCTGCCGCCACAGCCACCGGACGGCGTCGGCCGCCTCCCGGCGCATGCTCGCCCGCTCCCCCGCACGAGGGGTGTCCGGGTGTCGCGGCACCTTGGCGAACAGCGAGCAGAGGAACGCGACCAGGTAGGTCAGCACGTCCACGACGAACGGCAGCGCGCGGCCGAGGCCGAACAGGAAGGCGCCCAGCGGTGGTCCGACCAGCCTGCCCGCGTGGCCCCGCGCCTCCTCCTGGGCGTAAGCGCCGGGCAGTTGGGGTGCCGGGACCACGGCGCGGATCGCGGTCGTGCGGGCGGGTCCGTCGAACGCGGTGCAGATCCCGTCGACCGCGCCCAGCACCAGGAGGTGCCAGATCCGCACCTCGCCGACCACGATCAGCAGCGCCAGCACGGCGCAGTTCACCAGTTGCGCGCCCTGGCTCACGAGCAGGGTGCGGCGGCGGTCCCACCGGTCCACCCAGATGCCCGCGGGCACCTGGACGGCGATGAACGCGGTGGTGCGGGTGCCGACGACCACCCCGGCCCAGCCCGGTGAGCCGGTCAGCGCCAGCACCAGGAACGGCAGCGCGAACTTCGTCAGCTCCGTACCGAGCTGCGACACGGCGCTGCCCGCCCACAGCAGCTGGAACCGGCGGTTCCTCCGCAACGGCACTGCCTCGACCACGAAACGACTCCTCCGGCTGGACCGGTGATCGATTGTGGCCCATGCGACCGCCTCGGACCGAAACCCCCGTCTTCGCTGGGCGCTCGTCGTCAACCGCCGGTGCGCCTCGCCAGCACCACGACGGTGGCGTACTCCACCGTGAGCCCGCCACCCGCTGCGTCGATGACGGCCCCGAGGCCCGCGAGCACCCTGGCCAGGTCGTCGGGTGGGAAGCGGGTGTGGGCGCCGGTGGTGGGCACCTGGTCCAGCCACTCGTCCCTGGTGTAGGTGTGCGTCCAGTCGTACCTACGGGTCTCGGGTTCACCGAAGGCGTTCGACGTCCGGATGCCGTCGGCCGCCCTGCCGCACAGGACCTCGTAGCCGTTCGGGTCGACGGTCGCCCAGCGGGCCGCCAGGGAGTCGGGCACGACCTCGCGGTAGACGGCGGCGAAGGCCTCGGCGAGTTCGGGCGGTGGTTGGCCCACGTTCCAGAAGGCGGCGAGCAAACCGTTGGGGCGCAAGCATTCGGCCGCCTTCGCCGCTCCCGCCACCGGGTCGATCCAGTGCCAGGTCTGGCCGGAGACGACGGCGTCGAAGGTGCGGCCCGCGGGGTCCCAGGTCTCGAACGCCGACACCTCCACGTCGAGGTCCCGGCGGGCGAACTCGGCCATCCGCGGGTCGACCTCGACCCCCAGCACGGTGCACTCACGGGCCTGGAGCTGACGGGCGACGATGCCGGTGCCCGTGCCGACGTCCAGCACGGTCGACCCGGCGGCCACGACCGCCTCCAGCAGCGCCTCCGGGTAGCGGGGCCTGGCGCGGTCGTAGCGCGCGGGGTCGATGCCGAACGACTCGGCCACTTCGCGGGCCTGGTGGGGTTCAGAAGGTAGAGTGGGCATGTGCCCACTAATAGTGGGCGAGCGCCCACTCGTCAAGCGGGTGGAGTGAGGAGCGAGGCACCGTGCCGACCGGGGTGGCCCTGCGCGACGTGCGCGAGCAGCTGTTCGACGCCTCCGACCGCATCCTGCTCCGGGACGGGCCGGGGGCGTTGACGAGCCGTTCGGTCACCGCGGAGGCGGGGGTGTCGAAAGGGGTGCTGCACCGGCACTTCCCCGACTTCGACGCGTTCCTCGCGGAGTTCGTGCTCGACCGGGTCGCGCGGATGGACGGTCAGGCCGCCGCGCTGCGCGACGCCGCGGGGACGGGCACCGTCGTGGACAACCTCGCCGACACCGTGACCGCCCTGTTCGGCTCGGTGGCCTTGGCGATCGTCGCCCTCATCACCTTCCGGGACGACCTGCGCGCCCGGCTGCGCGAGACCTGGCCGGCGGGCGTGCCCGTGCTGACCGAGGCGTGCACCATGATCGCGTCCTACCTCGAAGACGAGCGCGCGCTGGGCCGCATCACGGCGGACGCGAACGTCGACGCGCTCGCCCCCACGCTGATCGGGACCGCGCACCTGCTGTTCGCCGACCGGACCGGCACACCGCCGGAGGCGGACGCCGTGCGGCGGATGGTGGACTCGGTCGTCGCCGGCGTCCTGCGCTGACCGTGGAGCCGGGTGGTGGACGGGCCCGTCCACCACCCGGCTC
>DATMCA010000438.1:0-3134 GCA_035559015.1 Umezawaea sp.
GCGCTGGTGAAGGGCAAGGACCTCTGCACGCTGCTGGTCAACACCTCCGACGCGCGGCGGCTCGGACTGGTCGGCGGCGGCGTGGCGCAGGTGGCCTCGCGGGTCGGCAAGGTCGAGGTGGCCGTGGAGGTCACCGACGACATCGCCGAGGGCGTCGTGAGCCTGCCGCACGGGTGGGGCCACGACCAGCCCGGCACCCGGCTCACCACGGCGACCGCCCACGCGGGCGTGAACGTCAACCTGCTCACCGACGACCTCAGGATCGATCCGCTGTCCGGAACCGCCGTGCTCAACGGCGTTCGCGTGACCGTCAGCCCCGCCGCACCCTAAGAGGAGAAGACATGTCCGTCCCCACGGTCGGTTCCGCGCGCGTCGTCTCGGACCTCCCGTTCGTGGCCGCCGAGGTCCACCAGGACCGCGTCGCCTGGCGCTACCGGGCGGACGGCGGCTGGCAGGAGAAGTCGTTCTTCGAGGTCGCGAAGTCGGTGGGGGACCTGGCTTCCGGCCTGGCGCTCGCGGGTGTCGGGGTGGGCGACCGGGTGGCCGTGCTCTCCGAGACCCGGTACGAGTGGTCCACCGCGGGGCTCGCGGTCCTGGCCGCGGGTGCGGTGGTCGTGCCGATCTACGCGAGCAGCTCGCCGGAGGAGGTCGCGTACATCCTCGACAACTCCGGAGCGGTGCTGCTGGTCGCGGAGAACCCCGCGCAGGCCGCGAAGGTCGACGTCGGCGCGGTGGCGGACCTGCGGGAGGTCGTGCTGATCGAGGGGGACGGCCGCACCATCGCGGACCTCGCCGCGGAGGGGCGGGCCAACCCCGCCACGGAGGAGCTGGAGGCGCGGCGCGCGGGCCTGTCGCCGGACGACCCGAGCGTGATCATCTACACCTCGGGCACCACCGGTCCGCCCAAGGGCTGCGTTCTGACGCACCGCAACTGGCTCGCGATGTGCCACCTCACCGAGGAGCTGTCGTACGTCTTCCCCGACGACACGGTCTACCTGTTCCTGCCGCTGGCGCACGTGTTCGCGCAGATCGTCCAGTTCTCCTCGCTGTACATGGGGGCCACGCTGGCGTTCTTCGGCGGTGACGCGAAGCGGATCGTGCCGGAGCTGGCCGAGGTGAAGCCGACGTTCCTGCCGTCCGTGCCGCGGATCTTCGAGAAGATCTACACCATCGCTACCGCGGGCATCCCCGCCGAGCAGTTGCGGCAGGCCGTCGGCGTCGGGTTGAAGCACCGCGCGCTGGTAGAGGCGGGCCAGCCCGTCCCGCCGGAGCTGGCCGCCGCCTTCGCCCAAGTGGACGCCGTGTTCGCGCGGGTGCGCGGGGTGTTCGGCGGCAGGCTGCGGCAGGCGTTGTCCGGCGCGGCCCCTATCTCGCCCGAGGTGCTGAACTTCTTCCTCGCCGCGGGCGTCCCGGTGCTGGAGGGCTACGGCATGAGCGAGTCCACCGGTGTCGGCACCACGAACACGCTGGCCAAGTTCCGCATCGGTTCGGTGGGCGCGTTCGGCGTCGCCGGCCTCGACATCCGGATCGCCGAGGACGGCGAGATCCTGATGAACGGCCCCCACCTGTTCGCCGGGTACTGGCGCAACCCCGAGGCCACCGCCGAGGTCCTCCAGGACGGCTGGCTGCACACCGGCGACCTCGGCGAGGTCGACGAGGACGGCTTCGTCAAGATCACCGGCCGCAAGAAGGACATCATCATCACCGCGGGCGGCAAGAACATCGCCCCCGCCAACGTCGAGAACCAGCTCCGCCAGTCGCGCTGGATCTCGCACGCCGTGACCTTCGGCGACCGCCGCCCGTACCTCGTCGCGCTGATCACGCTCGACGCGGAGGAACTGCTGCCGTGGGCGGAGAAGCAGGGGATCGGCGGCACCTACGCGGAACTCGTGCGCCACCCCGACGTCGTCGCGCTGGTGCAGGGGATCGTCGACGAGGCCAACACCCACTTCGTGAAGGAATCGCAGATCAAGAAGTTCACCGTCCTCGACCGCGACCTGTCGCAGGAGGACGGTGAGCTGACGCCGACGTTGAAGGTGAAGCGCAAGGTCGTCCACACCGTCCACGAAGGCCTGTACCAGGACCTGTACTCGTAGGACTCCGGCCGCTGGGCACGTCCGCGGGTGTGCCCAGCGTCACCGTTGTGCGGAGTTGATCAACGGGGCATGCTCGGGTGTCCGCGCGTCCGGGGGGACGCGCGCCGAACACTTGGGGCTGTTCTTGCTGTTCTCGCTGTTCTCCGCACGCGGTACGGGTACGGTCGCCTGACCATGTCCGACGACCTGACCGAGTTCCGCCGCTGGATCCTCGCCGTCCTCGACGGGGTCGGCGCCGACTCCATCCGCCAGATCCGCTACCTCCGCTCAGTCGGGGTGGGTGTCGACGAGCTCGTGCTGGAGCTGGACGACGCCGTGGTCACCGCCCAGGCCAGGTGCCGGGAAGGCCTGCTGGGCAAGGAGGAGCTGGCGCTCATCGAACGCGTCGGCGACCACGTGGACGCCATGCCGCCCAGTCCTGGTCCACTGTGGACGGAGGCCGCGCTGGGCGAGGCGGTGGAGTGGCGGGAGCTGCGCGCGGCGGCGGCCGAGGCCCACACCGCCCTGGCGAAGCTGTGGGTGGACGGTTAGGACGCCCGTCGGCGGGTCTTCCCGAACTCGTTTGAAGGGCGCCGCGGTCACGCCCTGCTCGGCGGCGCCGTCGTGCCGCGGATGATGATCTGCGTCGGCAGGGTGATGTGCGGGGCCGGTTCGCCGGTCGTGTCGAGCCAGTCGAGGAGCATGTTGACCGCCGTGCGGCCCGCCGTGGCCAGTGGCATGTCGACCGTGGTGAGCCCGGGGGACGTGAGGGACGCGTAGGTCAGGTTGTCGAAGCCGGTGACGCTGACGTCGTCGGGCACGGACACGCCCCGGTCGCGGAGCCTGGCCAGCACGCCCAGGGCCATGACGTCGTTGTACGCCATGATCGCGGTGACGTCGGCGGCCAGCGCCAGGTCGGCCGCTTGCAGGCCGCCCTCGTAGCGCGGGGCGAACGGGCCCAGCTCCACCAGGTCGACGTGGTGTTCGGCGACGGCTTCGGCGAGGCCGCGGCGGCGTTCGGCGTTGGACCACGCGGTGCGCGGGCCGGTGAGGTAGGCG
>DATMCA010000439.1:0-17686 GCA_035559015.1 Umezawaea sp.
GCCACCATGTACTCGTTGAGCCCGTTCTCGGCCATCCGGTCGCGCCGCATGAGGTCCAGCGACACCCCGCGACGGCCCCACGGCACGAACGACAGCAGCCCGCGCAGCGCCCCGGCCGCGTCGTAGGCCTCGACCATCACGCACCGGCCGTCGGCCGGATCCCCGAGGCGCCCCAACGCCATCGAGAACCCGCGCTCAGTCTCGGCCCCGCGCCAGCGCTCGGCCAGCGACAGGATCGAGCCCATCTCCGGTGCCGGGATCTCCGAGTGCCGCCGCACCCTCGTCGTGTAGCCCGCGCGGGAGATCCGGCTCACGGCCTGCCGCACGGCCCGCCGCTCCGGACCGGCCAACGTGAACTCGCGGACGTCCAGCACGGCTTCGTCGCCGATCTCCAACGCCTTGAGCCCGGCCTCGGTGTACACCCGCGCGCCGCGTTCGCTGGCCCCGAGCACGCCGGGGCTCCAGCCGAACTCGCGCGCCTCGGTCAGCCACGCCTGCACGGCCTGCGGCCACGCCTCCTCGTCGCCGACCGGGTCGCCGCTGGCGAGCGTCGTGCCGCCGAGCACCCGGTAGGTCAACGCCGCGCGCCCGTTCTCGGCGAACACCACGCTCTTGTCGCGGCGGGTCGCGAAGTAGCCCAGCGAGTCCGGTTCGCCGTGCGCCGCGAGCAACCTGCGCACACCCAGTTCCTCGGTGTCGTTGAGCCACCGGCTGGACCGCTCGCCGCGGAAGAAGAAGTACATCGCGTAGATCGCGACCAGCGTCCCGGACAGACCGAGCACGATGCTCAGCCACTGCGGGCCCTCACCGACGTTGAGCCTGCGCAGCGGCAGCACCTCACCGGTGACCTGGTTGGCCGCCCAGATGAACTTCTCCCCCATGTCGACGAGGCTGCCGGGAAAGATCTCCGTCAGCCCCCACCCGACCAGGCAGGAGGCCGCCATGCCACCGAGGAACCGACCGATCGCCCGCAGCCACGCGCCGGGCGCGAGCCGCGCCGGGAAGGCGGGCCGCGCGACCCACAGGAAACCGATGATCACCGCCGACGCGACGATCCCGCCGCCGAAGAACACCCCCAGCTCCGACCAGGACACGCCCTCCTCGGCCATGGCGTCCGGTTCCAGGGCGAACAGTCCCAGCACGACGGACACCAGCAGCAGGCCGAGCGCCTCGAACACCAGCAGCGTCCACAGCGCGGCGCGCTTGCGCCTGCGGAGCGCCGCGCCGAGCACGACGAAAACGAGGACGATGAAGAGGTTCGCGTCGACCGGCAGGCCGAGCCAGTACCCGGCCAGCCGGATCAGCCCGGCGACACCGCTGTCGTCGGGGATGACCAGGAGGACGAGGGAGCCCAGTGCGGCGAGTTGGACGACGGTGGCGACCGTTCCGGCGATGCGCCACTTCCACTTCGGCACGGGCACAACTTCTCCACAGGTTCGTAGGCGACGCTGAACAGGTGCGGACCACGATCACCACCGGAGCCGGCGAGGTGCACGTCACCTCGGCCGGGAAGGACGGCGACCCGGTCGTCGTGCTCAGCTCGGGGCTCGGCGGGGCGTGGTTCGACTGGACTGCCACGGTAGCCCTGCTGGCCGGTGGCGCGCGGGTGATCGTGTTCGATCGTCCCGGAACGGGCGAAAGCGCGCCCACCTCGGCCGACCCGACGCTGGCCCGCGAGGTCGCGGTGCTGGAAGCGGTGCTCGGCGAGGAGCGGACGGCGGTGTTCGTCGGCCACTCGATGGCGACCATGCACGTGGAGGCGTTCGCCCGGCTGCGCCCCGAGCGGGTGACCGGGCTCGTGCTGCTCGACCCCGACCCCGAGTCGCCCGGCGCCGGGCGGCCGTTCGACCTGTCCGCGCTGGTCGCGCACTGGTTGCTCAAGCTCGTGCCGCACGGCGCGGGCGCGGCGTTCGTGCGCAGGCACGGCCACCTGCTGCGGCGGTGGGCGATCGAGGGGTCGACCCTCGCCAAGCGCGACCCGGCGCCGGAAGCGCTGGTCAGGGACGTCTACCGGCGGCCGCACGTGGCGAAGGCCGTGCTCGCCGAACTCGCCGCGTACCCCGACCAGGTGGCGGACCTGGAGCGGCTGCGGGTCGACCACCCGCTGCCGGAGGTGCCGTTCCAGGTGCTCACCGCGGGCCGCAAGGTGTGGCCGGAGCACACGGCGCTCGCGAAGCTCGTGCCGTGGGGCCGCAACGTGCTGGTGCCCGGCAGCAGGCACATGATCCCGGTCGACCGGCCGGACGCCGTGGTGATGGCCGTCCGGGACGTCCTCAGGGCGTCACACGTCGCTTGAGCAGGCAGAACTCGTTGCCCTCCGGGTCGGCCAGCACGTGCCAGCGCACACCGGACTGGCCGATGTCGATCTCCTTCGCCCCGAGCGCGAGCAGCCGTTCCAGCTCGGCGGACTGGTCGCGGTCGGTGGCGTTCACGTCCAGGTGCAGGCGGAGCTTCTGCTTCTTGGGCTCGTCGGACCGGCTGAGGATCAGCGTGATCCGGTCCTCCGGGGCCTGGTCGGCCCGCCCGATCTCGATGCCCTCCGGGTCCCGGTCCAGCACCTGGTAACCGAGCACGCCGCACCAGAAGTCGGCGAGCTTGTCCGGATCGGCGCAGTCGAGGACGAGTTCGGTGATGCGACAGGCCATGGCACCCCCTTGAGTGGTGTGAGGCTACTCGCACACCCTGCCGCGAGGGCCGCTCCGGTGTCACCCTGGACCGTGTAACCGTGCAAACACACCCGGGGACCCGCGATGAAGCGGGCGTCGAGGGAAGGACGGTCCACCATGACCTCTGCGGCTGAAGTAGCGGCGCCGTACGGAAACGGTCCCGCGCAGGGCGCACCACCCGCCAAGCGGGTGCGCATCCCCCACCTTCGCGAGATGAAGGAACGGGGCGAGCCGTGGCCCATGCTCACGGCCTACGACATGTACACCGCCGAGCTGTTCGACGAGGCGGGTATCCCCGTCCTGCTGGTCGGCGACTCGGCGTCGAACAACGTCTACGGCCACGAGACCTCGCTGCCGGTGACCGTCGACGAGCTGATCCCGCTGGTCCGCGCCGTCGCCAAGTCGGTGAAGAAGGCGCTCGTCGTCGCCGACCTGCCGTTCGGCAGCTACCAGGTGTCGGTCGAGCAGGCCGTCGCCACCGCCGTCCGGTTCATGAAGGAGGGCCAGGCCCACGCGGTCAAGCTGGAGGGCGGCAAGCACTTCGCGCCGCACGTCCAGGCGATCGTCCGCGCGGGCATCCCGGTCATGGGCCACATCGGCTTCACCCCGCAGAGCGAGCACCAGCTCGGCGGCTACCGCGTGCAGGGCCGTCGCGAGTCGTTCGACTCCGTGGTCGCCGACGCGAAGGCCCTCGAAGAGGCGGGCGCGTTCGCCGTGGTGCTGGAGATGGTGACCTCCGAGGTCGCGAAGCAGATCACCCACGACCTGCACATCCCCACCGTCGGCATCGGCGCCGGTCCGGACACCGACGCCCAGGTGCTCGTGTGGCAGGACATGATGGGCCTGCGCCGCGGCCGGGCGCCCAAGTTCGTGAAGCGCTACGCCGACATGGCGGGCCTGATGAGCGGCGCCGCCCAGGCGTTCGCCGCCGAGGTCCGCGGCCACCAGTTCCCCGGCCCCGAGCACACGTTCCACTGATCTAACGCCGTTAAGGACGTCCTTAACGGAGTTCCAGCACGGTGCGGGCCTCCACCAGCGACGGCCCGTACCAGGTGAGGTGGCGCCCCGACACGAGCACGCACCTCGTGTCGGGGAACGCCTCCGGACCGTCGGTCCCGCTGAACGCGTACGGCTCGTCCGGCAGCACGACCAGGTCGGCGCCCTTGGCCCGGATCTCGTCCAGTGACGGTCGCGGGTACCGCTCGGCGTGGTCGCCGTAGGCGTTCTGCACGCCCAGCCGCCGCAGCACGTCACCCGCGAAGGTGTCCCGCCCGAGCACCACCCACGGCCGCCGCCACACCGGCACGACCGCCGTCGCCCACACCGGCTCGACGTCCTGCCAGACCTCCTCGGCCCGCACCAGCCACTCCGGCTCGACGTCCCACGCCGTCGCCAGCAGCCTGCGCAGGGACGCGAGCGCCCGCGGAACGGTGGCGGGCGCGGCCGTGACCCACACCGGGATCCCGTTGGCCCGCAACCGCTCGACGTCCTCGACCCGGTTCTCCTCGACGTTCGCCAGGACCAGGTCCGGCTCCAGCGCGAGTACCCGGTCCACGTCCGGGTACTTCGAGCCGCCGATCCGGGTGGTGTCGACCGGGCAGTAGTCCGTGACGCCGACCAACGACGAAACGGGCACCGACTCCGTCAACGACGGCACCAGGCTGACGACCCGGCGCGGCCGGCCCGGGATCGGGACCGGCTCGCCGAGGTCGTCGACGGGCAGCATCAGATGTCCGTGATCTTCAAACCCGCGTGCGCCTTGTAGCGGCGGTTGATCGCGATCAGGTTCGCCGTGAACGCCTCGACCTGGTGCGCGTTGCGCAGCCGCCCGCCGAAGACCCCTCGGAATCCGGGCACCGCCTCGGCCAGTTCGCGCACGACGTCCGTCGCCTCGCGGTCGTCGCCGAGCACCAGCACGTCCATGTCCACCGACGTGATCGACAGGTCCGCCAGCGACACCGCCGACACGTGGTGGAACGCCGCCGTCACGCGGGACTCGGGCAGCAGCGCCGCCGTCTGCTGCGCCGCACTGCCCTCCTCGACGGCCAGCGCGAACGGCCCCTGCTTGTCGAAGCCGAGCGGGTTCACGCAGTCCACGACGATCTTCCCGACCAGCGCTTCCCGCAGCGAGGCCACCAGCTCTCCGTGCCCGTCCCACGGCACCGCCACGAGCACGATGTCCGCCTGCTCGGCACAGCCCTGGTTGTCCGCGCCGGTCACGTGGTCGACCCCGGCGAGTTCCCGCAACTCCTCGGCCGACTTCTCCGCGCGCTCAGCCGCGCGGGAACCGATCACGACCTTCAGCCCGGCCTTGGCCCAGCGCAGCGCGAGCCCCTTGCCCTGCGCGCCGGTACCACCCAGTACACCTACGGTCAGCTCACGAATCGCAGTCACCGGGTCATCTTCACACGGCTTCGAACGCGACCTTGCGCCGAGCCGCGTCAGCCTGCACCAACCTCACCCGGATCCGCTCACCCTCGGGCACGTCGTCACCGGAGCAGCGCCCCATCACCGGCGGCTCGGCCACGAACACGTCAGCGCCGTTGCCCTCGGACCGCAGCACCACCGCGTCGAACTCCTGCCCGACCCGGTCCTCCATCACCCACGCCTCGACCTGGTCCAGGCAGGCCCGGTCGACCTTGCTCGCGAGCGCGTCCGACCCACCCATCAGGCCGGGCAGCTCGGGCAACGCCTTCTGCAACCACTCGGGCACCTCACGGTCCTCGGTCACGGCCAGGCAGACCTCGGTCGCGAACCGGTCGACCAACCGCCGGAGCGGCGCGGTCACGTGCGCGTACGACGACGCGATCCCCGCGTGCGTGGCGATCTCCGGCACCGTCCCGTTGAACGCCGTGTACCCGGCCCCACGCAGCAGACGGGTCGCGTCCACGAACAACGCCAACGACTCCGGCCGGGACGGATCGAGGCTCGCGAGCAACTTGGCCGGGCTGACACCGTCGGCCCACGGCACGTGCAGGGCTTGAGCGGACCGCTTGATCGCCTCAACCGCACCTTCATCGGCGTCGGGAAGCGTCCGCAGGATGCCGACACGGGCGTCCAACATGATCTTGGCGGCGGACATCCCGGTCAACAGCGAGATCTCGGCGTTCCACGCGTCGACCTCGACCCGTGGCCGCAGCACGAGCTTCCAGTCACCATCACCGTTCGGCTCGATCTCCTGCTCGGGAAGCTGCAACTCGACCGCACCGCGATCAAGAGCACGCTCACGCCGAAGCCGACCGAAATCCGGAAGGGCCTCGATCGAGGGGTGCATCGTCCCCGCCTCGATCGTCGCCTGCACACCCTCGTAGTCGAACTGCGCGGTCGACCGAACCACCGCCCGCCGCACCCGCACCGACTCGGGCTCACCATCAACACCGCACTCGAACGTCCACAGCACAGCCGGCCGCGTCTGCGTGGGCAGCAAACTGGCCGCGCCTTCGGACAGCACGGTCGGGTGCAGCGGCACGTTCCCATCCGGCAGGTACAGCGTCTGCCCGCGCTTCCGCACCTCGGCGTCCAACGCACCACCGGGCACCACGAACCCACCCACATCAGCGATGGCGTAGTGCACCCGGAACTTCCCACCGGGCCGACGTTCGACCAACAACGCCTGATCAAGATCCTTCGCGCCAGGCGGGTCGATGGTCACGAGCGGCAACCCGGTCGCATCCTCCCGCGCACCGGGCGCACGCAAAACTGCTTGCTCTGCCTCGGCCAACGCACCAGCCGGAAACTCCTGCGGCAACCCGAACTCAGTACGGATCCCGCTGAAATCCAACTCGGCGCGACCGGTCCTGATCACCAAGGAGGCCACGACTCACCATAGCCGCCACCACTCAGTCACCGTTCCATTTACGCGCCGCCTCATCAGCAGCCGCAGTCCGCTCCCGAGCAATGTCAAGCGCCCGCGAAGCAGTCGCCTCATCCGGATAGGGCCCCATCCGATCCCCACCCCTACAACCAACACCACGCTCAACAGTCTTGTGCGTCAAGCAGTAGTACCAGGCATTCTCGTCTCCAGCCATGCCCCAAGCGTTCCATGCAGAGCCACGCATGTCACTTCGACACGATCAATCAAGACCAGCCCGAGCAACCCACAACCAACCCGCAGACGGACCGGGCCCTGGACTGTGGTCGATTTTACTTGGGGGATTCGACCCTTAAAATTAGTCGGGCGGCAAGCTTTACACCTGCCGTTTTGGCCCGACGAAGGGTCGAATCCAGGGGCCCCAAGTCAAATCGACCACCCACGCTGGTACTCACCAGCCACTACCTGACCCGGCCACCCTCACCACCGAGGCGCTTGCACCGGCAACGGCCCAGACGGATGCTGCTGAGGCCCAGGCTGCCCAGGCGCCGGATAAGGCGAAGGGAACCCCCGAGGCGGCGTGTTCTGGTTGGCGTTCGCGAACTCCCCCGGAATCGGGTCCACGCACGACACCATCACCGTCCGGCTCTCCGGGTTCGAGATCCGCCCCCCGTTCCTCTCCCGGTACACCAGCTCCCCGTCCGAGTCGATCTCCATGATCGCCCCGACCTCCGCCAGCTGCTCCTCGTCCAGGTCCACCAGCTTCTCCACCCTGGAAGGCACCACCCGGTAGTGGGGCCAGTGCAGGTGGGCCGCGTTGTGGTGCAGTTCGGCCAGCAGGTGGGCCATGTGCTGCTGCCAGGGCAACGGCATCGCCTCCACCAACGACCGCGGTAACACCACGTAGGACTTGTCCACGCCCGGTTTCGGCGTGGACAAGTAATCGCGTACCGGCGTGGTGGACGCGGGTGGTCCTACCGGACGCGGAATCGGGTCGGGGGTGAACATGTTCGGCGCTCCCTCCTCACAGGCGCTGCACCTCGCCTGGCCTACGCGGACCTACACACCCGGCCGTACGGCCAGTGGCATCAACTCGCGGTAGTCCCAGTTGATCTTGCTGATCTTCACCACGTCCCCGGTCTGCGGAGCGTGGATGTACTCGTCGCCGCCCAGGTACATGGCGACGTGGTGGACCGTGACCGGGTCGGACGGATCCGTGGCCCAGAAGATCAAATCACCTGGCTGCGCTTCCCGCACGGGGAGGAACGCGCCGCCCTTCACGTACTGGTCGTTGGCCACCCGCGGGATCTGGATGTCGGCGGTGGCGAACGCCTTGACCAGGATTCCGGAGCAGTCCCAGGCGTCCGGGCCGTTGCCGCCCCACAGGTACGGCTCGCCCAACTGCTCCTTGGTGAACGCGATGGCCTTGGCTGCCGCCGCGGAAGCCGCGAGGAACACACCGTTGCTCTGCCCGCAGCCCGCCGGGTCGGCGATCTGGCCCAGTTCGCCGATGAGGAAGGCCGCCATGGCCTCCCAGTTGTGGTACCTGTCCGGGAACGCCGAGCGCTCCACGGCCTGCGCCGACTCGCCGGGGCGCTTGGTCTCCCAGTCCGGGACGGCCAGCAGGACGTCGTAGAACTTGTTGATCGCGTAGCCGGGGTCGGTGACCTCGGTGGCCGAGCCCCAGCCCATCGAGGGGCGCATCTGGAAGATGCCGAGCGAGTCGCGGTCGCCGTAGTTGAGCGGCCGCAGGCCGGACTCGGTCATGCCCGCCTGGATGGCGACCTGCCACGCGAGCGGCGGGAGCTTGCGCTCCTGGCCGATGGAGATGATCCTGGCGACGATGCCGCGCTGCTCCTCCTTGAGGTTGCTGGCGTCGTTCTTGCCCTTGTCCGCCCCGCCCGCGTCCCACGGGCCGATGGCGGCGTTGCAGCTCATGTTGACGAGGCCGATGGTGCCGAGGGCGTTGCTGTTGTTGCCGACGACCGTCGTCACGCCGTTGGTGAGGACGACCGTGAGCAGCACGGTCACCACCACCGACACCAGGACACCGACCTTCAGCACACCGTCACCCCCTCTCGTACTTGTGCACGAGCCACGTGTCGTCCCGCTTCACCAACGACATCCGGAGGACGCCGCCACCCTTCAGACCGACCTCGAACACGGCAGAGCTCGGGTGCGACTCCTTGTTCGTCACCGCGCCTTCCAGCGCCGTCGGCAGGTTGCGGGGGTCCACGGTCTTCAACTCGGGCAGGAGTTCGTCCGTCGTGTACTTCTTGAGGGTCTCAAGCCAAGTGGCGTTCTGGTTGTCCGCCGGACGGGTGATCCAGGCATCCGCCCACAGGTCGGCCGTGACCGCGGCCTCCGAGTCGACGGGCGCCGAGGCCGGTGCGGACGACGGCGGGGCCGCCTTCGTGGGCAGCGAGATCGTCGGGACGCCGGTCGGCAGCACGCCGACCTGACCGGGCACCTGGGACGTGCTGGTGGCGGCGCCGTTGTTCGCGCCGCCACCCTTGGCGCCCTTGGTGATCGCCGGGATCACGCTGGTGAACACGATGATCACCACGGCGAAGCCGACGATCGTCGCGATCAGGTGGTTCGGCGACCGCAGCGGCCAGCTCCACAGGCGTCGGTAGACCGCCGCGCGGCCCCTGTTCGTCCGGATCGGCATCTCAGTTGTCCCTGACTTCGAGCCCGCGCGACGGGCGGTAGATCACGTGCACCTGCCGTCCCGCGACCACTTCCGTCTCGGCCCTGCGGGGGCCCGGCACCACGGGGTTGTCCGCGACGCGGGCGAAGCTGCTGCTGTTGTTGCTGCTGTACGTCGGCACGCGGGACGGCACGAAGACCGCGTCCTCCTGCCGGTCCCAGCCCCGGTCGGACGCCGGAGCGGTGTCCACCACGCGGCTGGAGCGGCCGGACGGCAGGGCCGCCGGTCCGTAGCTCCGCGCGGGCAGCGCCCGATCGCCGCCACCACCCGAGGAGGACGGCAGCTCGGCCGGGCCGGAGCCGCGGTCGAGCCGCTGCGCCGTCGCCATGACCGGGTTGTTCGCCTCGGGCCGGACGCGGGTCCGGTCGCGCTGCGGGGTCGGGTCGCCGTCCGGGTCGGTGTCGCGCACGGTGTCCCAGAACTCGTCCTGGGGCGTCGGGCCCTGGTTGGCCTTCTTGCCGCGCATCCGGGAAAGCAGGCCCTGGCCCATGGGCAGCGCCTGGCTGGCCGAGCCGACCGACATCTCCACCATCTGCCACATGCGGCGCAGCGGTTTGCCGATCATGAAGCAGATGACCGTGAGCATCAGCCCGAGCAGCGTCCTGGTCAGCAGCGACAGCCCGTTGGCGTTGAGGATCGCCTGGAGCAGCAGCGCGTGCGTGCCCGCCAGCACGGCGAGGATCAGCACGTTGAACACCGTCACGGCCGCCGCCCGGCCGACCTTGCGCAGCAGGTCGTGGTGGATCAGCGCGACCAGGCCGATCAGCGGCCCGGCCAGCGTCAGGATCCGCAGCAGGAGCTGGGCCAGCAGCACCGCCGCCTTCGCGAACAGCTGGAACAGCGAGAACGCGACGGCCTGGAGCATCGCGAGGAACCCGGAGCCCATGCGGCTGCCGTCCTCGCCGGTGAAGTAGCCCTTCGACGTGCCGAGGCCCGCGAAGATCGCCTTGTACTCGGCCTTCTTCGCGTCCAGCGCGGCCTGGTCGCCGTCCTTGTGCTGGGCCAGCTCGTCGGTCGTCCACGCCTGCGCGTTCAGCAGCCGCGAACCGAACTCGGCGGCCTGCGGCGCGTCCGGCGTGCCGAACTCACCGCGCAGCCAACTCTGGTAGACGACGGTGTCGTGCAGCTTGGACGGCAGCACGTGCAGCGTGCCCTGCTCCTCCGGCGACTCCACGAAACCGGCCTGGATCTCCGACGTCTTGGTCACCAGCGTGCTGTCGAGCAGCGTGTAGAACTGGGGTAACGCGAGCGTCGACGTCGCCAGCCACATCGCGGCCAGCGCCCACATGCCCCGCTTGCTGATCGTGGCCAGGTCGCCCTGCCAGATCTGCCGGAACATCAGGATCGCCAGCAGCAGCGCCACCAGGCCGAACCAGCGCAGGTAGACGTTGTCGTACACCTTCTGGACACCGGACTTCACGGCGTCGTCCAGCGGCACCAGCAGACCGCGGCCCATCACGGTGTAGTGCAGGGCGTTCGTCGCGCCGACGATGTTCTTGCCGATGTTGAACAGCTCGTTGCCCATCCAGGTGTCGATGACACCCGGCGAGTCGGGCAGGACCGTGCACTTCTCCTGGTACGTGTGCCAGACCATGCCCGCGTACCCGAAGTTCAGGTACGGCGTGTCCTTGAGGCCGTTGCCGATCGGCGGGTCGATCGCGCCGACCATGCCGGAACCCGGCCGTTCGGGGTTCGGGGACTCACCGCACGCCGCCGCGTTCGCCGCGGGTGCGCCGATGACCGCCTGCAACGCCAGGATCGCCACCACCACGGCCAGCGAGCGCCACCGTTTGGGCCCCGGTTTCGCGGGGCCCCTGAGACGTCTGAACAGCCGCCGCGCACGCGGCGCGGCGGCTGTCGCGAGAACGATGAGGAGGAGCGTCATGCCGCGCCTTCCCGGCCCGGTCGACGGTTCCCTCCCTCGCCGTGTGTCGATTCCACCAGCTCGTCGTCGTCGACCAGCCCGACCTCCAGGTCGGCGGCCAACTCGTCGTCGTAGTCGTCGGTGTGGTTGCGCTCGTTGTAGGTGAGCCGCTCCTCCAGGGGCGCGGACACCTCCACGACGTCGCCGTCGTTGTGCCGCAGGGCGTCCGGCGTCGTGTCCAGGCCCTCGCGCAGGTGCGCCAGGTGCGGGCCGCTGAAGTCGATGCGGATCCGCTCCACGCCGCCCGCGCCGTCGCCGAAGATGAACTGGCGGGGCGCGCGGTCGCGCTCGGCGGCGTTGCGCACGCCACCGGGACGACGGCCGAGGCTCGCCACGACCTGCTCGTACCCGGCGCCGATCGGCACCTTGAGCAGCCGCAGCGCGTCCGACTGGGCCTGGTCGTCGTCGAGCCTGCCGACGAAGACCGAGTCCAGCAGCGTGACGAAGCCCTGGATCTTCAGGAAGTCCGCCGGGACCTGCGACGACAGCAGCACGCGGACGTTCCACTTGCGCGAGTCGCGCGCGAAGCGGTTCATCAGCACGCGGCCCGTCGGGACCTCGGACAGGAAGAACGCCTCGTCGATCCAGACGCCCTTGCGGAGGTCCTTGGGGCGCTCGTAGATCGACCGCTGGGTGAGCCACGCGGCCAGGTTCAGCATCTCGACGCCCAGCGCCTCGGCGTCCGTCCAGTGCTCGCGGCCGACGTTGTCCTTCGGCAGGTTGAGGCCCGCCATGGTCAACACCGTGAGCCGGTCGTCGCGCTGCTCGTCGTACGGGTCGGCGTTGCGCTCCGGGATGAGCAGCGACATGCGCTCGCGCATCTCGTCCAGGAAGTCCGCCACGACCACCGCGTGCTCGTGGTGCTCGCTCGCGTCCCGCCGCAGCGCCTCGAAGACCTGGCCGGGGTGGGCGTCGAACCGGCCGCCGACCGTCCGCACCGCGCGCAGCAGCACGATCCGGGTCTGCGGCAGCTTCGCCACCTCGTACGGCAGCAGGCCGCTGAGCACGTCCAGCACGAGCCGACGCCGGGTCGCCGCCGCCAAGGCCTTCTCCCGACGCCAGGCCCGCTCGGGGTCCTCCTCGTCGATGAAGTGCTCCAGCATCGGCTCGGCGACCACCCGGTACGGGTTGAGGATGCCGGGCTGGGCGTTGAGCAGGTTGATCGGCCGCGCGTACGGCTTCAACTCTGGCAGCTCGCAGAGCGCCGCCAACGGCCCCGAGGGGTCGAGCAGCGTCCAGTGCGCCCCGGCCCGCAGCGTCTTGTAGACGATGCCGCCGCCGAGGAACGACTTGCCCGCGCCCAGGCCCGCGACCATCGCCGTGAGGCCCGACGCGTCGCGCAGTTCCTGCGCCATCCACGGGTCCCAGGCCACCGGGCGGCGGGTGGCCGTGCAGGTCTCGCCGAGCAGGATGCCCCGGCGGTCGCCCACCTCGGCCGTCGCCGTCGGGACGGCCGAGGCCGCCCACAGCACCGAGCCCCGGCGCAGGTACGCGCCGGAGGACAGCGACTCGCCGGGGATGAACTCCCTCGCGATGGCGAACTGCGCCTCGGGGTGCTCGATGGCGACCTTCGGCTTGTAGAGGTCCAGCAGCGACTGGGCCAGCCGCAGCGCGTCGCGCTCGGTCGGGCCCGAGACCGCGAGCCGCCACCACGAGCGCACGCGGGTGCCCAGCGCGGTGAAGCCCGACGTCATCTCGTCGTCGATGTCCAGCACCCTGCTGGCCTGCCGCGCGAGCGACTGCGGCGGCTCCAACTCGTGCTCGTCGGTGTAGTGCCGGACCTGCGAGCGGACCTTGTTCATCTGCCGCTGGAGCTCACCCGAGACCTCTTCGGGCTTCCGCACGTAGATCCGGGCGGACCACTCCACGCTCGCGGGCAGGCGGTCGGCCCGCTGCACCCACGGGTCGTCGACCTCGGGGATCTGCAGGCCGTGCATCAGGCCCACGGTGAGCACCACGACGTGCCGGCGGATGCCCGCGTTCGAGCCCGTCCGGCCACGCACGGTCACCGTCGGCGAGTACGGCTCCTGGTGGAAGTCCGCCGCGTCGGTGAAGCTGGCCAGGTCTTCCGGCTCCCACGCGGCCCCCGGCACGGCCGGGAGGTTGCGCGGGGCGGGCAGGCCGAGCGAGCACGACCGGTGCATCAGCCAGGACATCTCCTCGGCCGTCGCCGGACGTCCTTCGAGGCCCGCGGAGCCGATGACCTGGTCGAGGTGGTCGACCTCGCTGTCCAACGCCACCAGCTCGGCGTCCACGGCGTCCGGGAAGACCTTGCGCAGCACGGGAGCGGCGCGCTCGACGGCGCGGTCCATCATGTTGCGGGTCTGCACCTGGACGCCCAGGTAGACCTCCTTCTCCGCCATCGAACGACCCATGAGCTGCTGCTGCTCGCCAACCATGTAGTCGTCGAACGACAGCGTGCCGGGGGTGTCCGGGAGGCGGCGCACCGCGTTGTGGACGTGCGCCTCGGCCCACATCCGGATCGGGTACGGGCGCGTGGTCACGCGCAGGTGCATCCAGCGGCCCTGGAGCTCCGCGTACTGACCGGCGATGGCCGCGATCAGGTCCTGGCGCTGCGAGTCCGACCGGAACGACCAGCGCTGCGGCGCGAGCTTGTACCAGGCGTAGACCTCCTGGCCGGTGCGCAGCAGGTGGCCGTCGATGCTGCGGGCGGCGATGGACGGCGTGTAGCTCGGTATCGCCTGCTCACCGGTGAGGCGGCGACCCCGCTTGCTGTACACCTTGCGGTCCGAGTGGTCCGCGGCCGCCGCGTGTTGGGCCACGTGCGCCGCGGAGCGTCGGTCACGGTCTCGCCGGCGTCCGAACACCGCGTACCTCCTTCTTACGGCCGCCTGACCGCCGTCGATTCTGCTGGGCCTGTTCCGAGACCTGGACGGTGGAAGCTGTGGAGCGTCTCGAACCCTTCCCCCGCTTTTTCTGACGCCTGCGGGGGCGTTGGGGGTTGACCCGAATCCGGGCGGCGCTCGCCGCTCCGCCCACGCCCGCGGTGCGTTCGCGGGGGGCGAGCAGTTCGCGGACCCACATCGCCATGGCGGCCGACAGCGGCCTCTCGTGGCTGATGCGCGCGCAGATGAACCGCGTGAGCACCACCGTGATGATGAGCGCCCAAGCGGTCGTGAAGAAGCTGAAGCCGAAACCGAGCTGCCGCTCGACCGTCAGGACCAGGAGGAACACCGCGATGCCCACTCCCCAGGCCACGTAGCGCGCGCGCCAGGGGAAGGTCGCCTTCGGTGGTCCCAGCCAGACGGCGTCGACCCGGTAGACCTCGTCGTCAGTGCGTACCCGCACCCGTCAGCCTCCGGTGAACAGGCCAGCGAGCCACGTGCCGATGTTCGCGCCGGCGTTCGTGGTCACGGCCAATCCGATGATCGCCAGCGCGACGATGACACCACCGAGCCTGCGCATCACGCCGGCGTTGTCACCCTTGCCGCCACCGAGCCAGAGGAGGAGGACTGCGACGGTGAGGAGGAGCAGCGGAACCAGGTTGTTCAGGATCCAATCGCGGATGCCTGTTGTGCCCAGGCCGCCGCCGGGCTGCTGCTGCTGCGCGAGTGTTACCAGGGCCATGGCGGTCATCTCGTACTCCTGAGTACGCCGAGCGACTCCGGGCGGTATAGGGGGTCCCGTCCGGGGCTTGCGCTATCGAGTAGAACACGTCTTGGTCACGAGGTGTATCAGTCGCCGAGCCGTCCGTTGATCAAAAGCCGTTCCCCTCGCACTCGATTACGTCTAATCTGGCACGCACATCATGGTTGAGGGGGTGTCGTTGGTGAACCACCCAGGCCCGATTCTCCCGGTTGCCGAGATAGTTCACCCGACCGCGAACTTGCGGGTCACGCTGAGTGCGCACGCCCGCCTCTCCCTTGCTCCCCTGATCACCTGACTGACCTGTTCGGCCGGACCACTAGCCCGAACGGGGGCACGGCCCGGTCTCGCGCTTCGAGGAGGCTCGCCGATGACCCTGCCGCCCGAAACCGCTGCCAACACGGACGCGGAGGTGAAGGAAATCACCATCACCTCGACCGAGCTGGGTACCGCAGAGGTTACCGGTGAGGACCGGCAAACCGGGCGGCGGGTGCAGCGGACGATCAACTTCGACAGCGAGGTGCTGGAGAGGGCACGGGCCGCTGCTACCTACCTGGCGGCTTATGAGCCGTTGGCGGGGGTGAGGAGCCTGGCGGACATCGTGAACCCGGCGGTGGAGGGGTATGTGGGGGAGCTGGAGGAGCGGTTCAACGGGGGGTTGCCGTTCCGGCCGGTGCACCGGATGCCACCTGGGCGGCCTGCTCGGAGGACTTCGTAGGGCCGCTGTGGGCTGGGCCTTGGGGGCGGGTTGGCGCGCGGCTGGGGGCTCGCGGGCGTGGTGTGGCCGCTCGGGGCATGAGGCAGTGGTGCGGGGCTTGGGGCGTGAAGGCATGGCGCCGGGGTGCGGAGGGGCGAATGCCGCGGTTGGTTGGTGGGCTGGGGTCCGAAGCGCTGTAGGTGGTTCGGGGGGCGGCCGATTTGACTCGGGGACCCCGCTTTTGCCCCTTCGATCGGCAAGAAAGGGCAGGTTCAATACCTACCCGATCGTCAACTATAAGGGGCAAAACCCCGAGTAAAATCGGCCGCTACGCGATACGCTCGCGTGACACCGGTCAGTCAGAGGGCTCCAAAGACCTACCAGGCAGAGCCTCCCTGAGCAGGGAGGATGAGGATGCGGTGTCTTTTTTTCTCTTTCTCAGCTCGCAACGTTGCCGTGTTCGATTTTACTTGGGGGATTTGCCCCTTAAAATTTCGGATCGGGCAGGGCTTTCGGGCACTGCCTTTTAGCCCGATCAAGGGGCAAATCTAGGGGCCCCAAGTCAAATCGAACACCCACAACGCGACTGCTTTTTAGCAACATCGCCGACTTGCCGCATGAACAAACGAGCCAACTTGCCGCATGAACAACGTCACGAACAGGGCGGATGAGCCGGCATGTAAGCCGGATCCTGTTCCACGGGCACCTCACGGTGCACCGCTTGGCGGCCATCCATCTCGGCCTGCCGTTGCCGACAGGCTCTTGCGGCCTACCCGCAGGCATCGGGCGGGCAGCCCTCGAACGCCTGCGCAGATGCCTGAGCACCCTCTTGGCCTTGCTCCGGGTGGGGTTTACCTAGCCGCCCCTGTCGCCAGGGGCGCTGGTGGTCTCTTACACCACCGTTTCACCCTTACCCCGGCTCACGCCGGGGCGGTCTGTTTTCTGTGGCACTGTCCCGAGGGTCGCCCCTGGTTGCCGTTAACAACCACCCTGCCCTGTGGAGTCCGGACTTTCCTCGGCGACAGACATAAATTCCGTCGACGCGGCCGCCCTGCCGACTCATCCGCACACCCAGGATAGTGGGCACGTCCCAGGTCGTGGAATCCGGGGGACGTGGGGTTGTTGTGGCCGGTCGGGGCTGCTCTACTCGACGCATGGTCGGAACCGGGGTGTTGACCCGTCGCCGCCACGTCGACTTCGGTCGGGTGGCTGCTTCCTTCTGTTGCATCTGACGACCTTTCCCTTTTCTCCTCCACGGTTTTCCGCGTGTTGTCGCACGTGTTCGAGGGAGCCGGGTTCGTCCACGGAATTCGCTCGTCGATCGTGACCTCAAACCATCCGCGTCACTGATCCCCGGAGGCCACCCGGCGTACTTCGCGAGCGCCGGGAGGCCTCCGGCCCCGCCCGAACGAGGTGTCACACCTGATGTCCACGATCCTCACCATCTCCGGCAGCCCTTCGGCGTCGGCTCGGACCGGAGTGCTGGTCGGCCACGTCAACACGCGGCTGGTCGAAGCGGGCCACGACGTGCGGACGTTGCAGGTCCGCCAACTCCCGACGTTGCCGCTGCTCACGGAGGACATGAACGACCCGGCCATCGCCGAGGCGGTGACCCTGGTGCTCCAGGCCGACGGCATCGTCGTGGCGAGCCCGGTGTACCGGGCCGCCTACAGCGGGCTGGTGAAGGCATTGCTGGACCTGCTGCCCAAGCGTGCGCTTCGAGGGCGGGCGATCCTGCCGCTGGCGACCGGCGGGAGCCAGGGTTTCCTGGTGGCGATGGACTACGCGCTGAACCCGCTGCTGGCGAGCAAGGGCGCGGACCACGTGGTGCGCGGCGAGTTCGTGCTCGACAACCGCATCCGCCCGGACCTGGGCGAGTCCGCGCTCGACCACGAGGCCGGGCTGGCGGTGTCGGCCGCGGTGGACCGGTTCACCGCCGCGCTGGCGGACGTGAGCTACCGGCGTCGACGCGGCACGACCCAGCTGCGGCCCGCGGTCTGAAGCGTCGGAGATAGTTGACATGTCGGAAGTCTCCGACATAACTTTGCGTGGTGTCCGACGATGAGGTCTTCCTCGCCCTGGCCAACCCGGTGCGCCGACGGCTGCTGGAACTGCTGGCCGACGGGCCCCGCAGCGCGGGCGAGCTGGCCGCGCAGTTCGAGCTGAGCCGTCCCGCCGTGGCGGAGCACCTCCAGGTGCTGCGCCGGGCCGAACTGGTGCGCGACGAAGCGGTCGGACGCAGGCGGCACTACCACCTGACCACCGACCCGCT
>DATMCA010000440.1:0-5783 GCA_035559015.1 Umezawaea sp.
CTGGCGGTGACCCTGACCGCGCACCTGCCGGGGGTCGACAAGGAGACCGCGGAGCAGTTGGTGAAGGAAACCCACGAGGTGTGCCCGTACTCCAACGCCACGCGGGGCAACATCGAGGTGACGCTCGCAACGACGGTGTAGGCCGCAAGGCGGCGTCCGCCGTTCCGGCCCTCGTCCAAGCCCGTCCTGCCGTGTTCGGCCCGGCGAATTCGACCTGTCGTCGAATTAGCCGGGCCGCTCGTGCAACCAGGAAGACGGGGGCCGCCGCTAAACGATCTCGGTGTTGCACAGCCCCGATCACCAAGCCACGTGCTGCCGTTCGATCCGCGGCAGCGGGTGGACCGGCGCCGAGGGGTAGGCAGAAGGCGCGCCGCCTGCCAGCCGCGACTCCGGCAACCACATCGAGAGGATCAGGCTGGTCCTGTCGAACACCTTTTCCGCTTCGAGCGCGGCGGGCAGGAACCGGCCTCCGGACGGGTTCCGTTCCAGGGCTTCGATCGAGCGAGCGGCCGAGACGACGGGATCGGCGTCCTCGACCCGTTCGGCGACGGTGAGAACGCCGATCTGCCGTTCGTGCGGCTGGTACATCAGCCAGACGCCGGCGAGACCAGCTTCCCCGGCGGCGTCGCGGACCTGCGGCCACGCCCGCTCCAACTCTCGCTCCGGGTCGCCGCTTGCGAAGGTCCAACGCTCAAGCCGGTTGACGTGGTGGGTGGTGGCCAGCGAGGTGAAGTCGTGGGCGCCCGCGACCCGCCAGATGTGCCGCTCCACGCCGAGGAAGAACGGTCGGCTCCAGAACTTCACCCCTGGCTCGAACTCCAGTTCATCGGTGGTGAACTCGTCGTAGTCGACCACGTTCGACCACGTGTCGAAGAGGTAGCGGCCGCCGATCAGCGCGGCGCCGGTGGCCGGCTCGAAGCGGAGCGGCGTGTACTTGTGCCGCATACCAGGGCGGACGTCCATGCTGCGCCGCTCGATTTCCAGCATGTCGACCAGGCACTGGGTCCCGATCTCGCGGGGAATGGCGAAGTCCGCGGTGAAAGCGGCCTCCGCGGCGATGGCTCCGGTGGCGTAGCCGCGAATCTCCATGATCACTCCGATCGGCGAGGGTGCACGGCGAAGCTATTTGAACACTGATAGAAAGTCAAACACTGTTCAGAAGTTGAGTACTGTAAGGTAGCCGCATGCCGACAGTGCCCACGAGCCGGCGTGAGCGCCTGCGGGCGGACCTCACCGGTGAGATCAAGACGATCGCTTTCCGGCACATCGCCGAGGGCGGTGCCAAGTCCCTGTCGCTGCGGGGGATCGCGCGCGAGATGGGGATGTCCGCGGCCGCGCTCTACTACTACTTCGACACCAGGGACGCTTTGCTCGTCTCGATGGCCGCGGACGTGTACACCGCACTAGCGGAGCGGATGGAAAGCGCTTGTGGAGCCTGTCCCGCCGACGACGTCGAGGGGCGGTTGCTGGCCCACGGCCTGACGTACCGCGAGTGGGCCGTGACCCGGCCGCACGAGTTCCGGTTGCTGTACGGAGAGGCGAGTTCCGCGGACGTCTCGGCCACCGGCAGCGCCGCTGCCGCCGCCGAGCACCGGGTGTGCCTGGGTCTGCTCGGTCTGGTCGCCGCGGCGTGGCCGCGGATCGCAGACCAGCACGACGCCCGGGCCTACGCGTGGTCCGACTTCGACCCAGACTTCGTCGGCCAGGCCAGGACTGCCCATCCGGGACTACCGCCCGCGGTCATCGCCTTGACCTTGAGGGTCTGGGGGCGAATGCACGGTCTGGTCGCCCTGGAGGTCCACGGCGTTCTGGGCCCCCGCGCGCGGGACGCACTGCACCTCTTCCGTGACGAACTCCGCGATATCACCCGGACGCTCGGCCTGAATCACGAAGCACGAGCGAGTCGAACACCCCCAAGAGCCCGCGGATGAGACCTCGCGTCGGGCTCGTGGTTCGCCGCACGACGGGACGGGTTCGTGATCGCATCACAACGATCTCGGTCGACATCGCCGTCTGTTCCTGTTCTTGGCCACGCTCATCCGCTGCCTGAGTCGAGTTCCGGTCGCCGCTCGTCACGAGTGCGTCCGGAAAGGACGGACCCGGTTCCCTGCAAGCCGAGACGAAGGACGGGTGCGGCCGTGCCTCCGAATTGAGCCCGCGCGGTCTCGGGTCGGGCGAGATGCGGATCGTGGCTGTCGGCTACCGGGTAGTTCACGAAGCTCTCGACGCTGAGGTCGGGGAGCACGAGCCAGGCGTAGGCCTGGTCGGGTTGCGCCGGTGGGTTTCGGATTACCAGGCCGGAGCCGTTGAGCGGCTCGTACGGACCGGTCAGGGCAGGTGCGACGAAGCCGTAGAGCCCGGTGGGCGCGCCGTCGGCCGGGTGGAAGGCTCGGCGGCTGGTGCAGAAGAACAGGTGGTACCGGCCGTCGTGGACGACGACGTGCGGCCGTTCGATCTCGTGGTTGATCCCCTCCGAGACCAGCAGGGGTGGGAGCAGGTTCCACGGGGCCGTGGTGATGTCGGCGAGCGCGACGGCGCCGGTGAAACCGCCGTCCCACGGCACGGAGGCCGCGATGAGCAGGTATTCGCGTCCGTCCGCCGGATCGCGGAACCATCCGGGGTCGCGGAAAGCCCGGATGCGGCCGGGGCCGCCGACGACCTCGTCCGCGGGCAGGTAGGGGTCCTTGCCGTGCAGGACGACCCGGTGCTCGGTGTCCCGTTCGAGCCGGACGTTCCCGTCGGCGACTGTCAGCCTCGGCTGCGCCACGACGACCCGCTGGTGGAACGTCGGCACGGTCTCGCCGCGCACGCCGGCTCCGGTGTAGAAGACCGACACCGTGCCGTCAGGGCGGCGGACGGCCGACCCGGACCACTCGCGGCTTCCCGGTGACGCGCCGTCGGCGAAGGCGTCGCCGAGATCCCGCCACCGGCCGCCGTTCCTGGCCAGCAAACGGATCCGGGCGCGGTCGTGACGCTCCTCGGGGTGGCCGACGGCGGGTGCGGCCAGTGCCATCCACAGTTCCGCGCCATCCGCGGCGCAGACCGAGCCGTCCTCCTCCTGGATCGGCCACGCGTCCCAGATGTCGTGGTGCGGCAGCGCTCGTGGTGCGGAGGTGATGGTCGGCGCCGTGGTCGCGGGGTCGTCGACGAACCGGTCGAGGTGGCCGCGGGTCCATCGCGCGGGTCGGATGTCGGTCAGTGGATCAGCCCTTCAGCGAGCCCTGGAGCAGGGCGGAGGCGAACCGGCGCTGGAAGATCAGGAACACGATGAGCACAGGTGCCAGCACGAGCAGCGATCCGGCGCACAGCAACGGGATGTCGGTCCCCCACTGCCCCTGGAAAGCACCGAGCGCGCCGGCCATGGTCCGCTTCCGCGGGTCGTCCACGAGGACGATCGCGAGGAGGAACTGGTTCCAGGTCCAGAGGAACAGCAGGATCGCCAGCGAGGAGATGGCGGGCACGGCCAGTGGGACGTGGATGCGCCAGAACTGCTGCCAGGGGTTGGCGCCGTCGATCTCGGCCGCTTCGGAGATGTCGCCGGGCATGGTGACGAAATGGGCTCGCATCCAGAACACCCCGAAGGGCATGAACAGCGCGATGAGCGGCAGGATGATCGCCCACCTGGTGTTGAGCAGCCCCATGTCCCGGACCTGGTAGTACAGCGGCGTGATGATGCCCTCGTACGGCAAAGTCAGCCCGAGCACGAACAGCAGGAACACCGGCCGGTGCCCCGGCATCCGCAGGTGGCCGACGGCGAAGCCCGCCAGCGTCGCCAGCAGCAGCGAGATCGGCACCACGCCGAGCACGATGAGCGTGCTCGACAGGAGCAGCTCGCCCATGTGCGCCGACTGGAAGGCGGTCGCGAAGTTGTCCCACCGCGGCTGACTCGGCCACTCCAGTCCGCGCGGGTACGTGCCGGAAGGGTGCAGCGCGGTGACGAACAGGCTCACCAGCGGCACGACGGTGATCACCATCAGCAGGACGAGGAACAGCCGCCCCAGCCACGCTTCGCGACGCCCGACGATCACGACTCCTCCTTCGTCAGCCGCTGGATCGGCAGCACGCACGCCAGCACCAGCACGACGAGCACTACCGCGAGGGCCGAGGCGACGCCCACCTGCCGCTCGACGAACGCCTGGTAGAAGATCTCCAGTCCGGGGACCATCGTCGTGTTCCCCGGACCGCCCTGCGTCGCGATGTAGACGATGTCGAAACTCGCCAGCGCCGCGATGACCGTGACCGTGACGCAGACACCGATCTCCTGCCGCAGGGACGGCACGGTGATCGAGAAGAACTCGCGCAGCGGTCCCGCGCCGTCGAGCCGCGCGGCCTCGTACAGCGCCTGGTCGATCTTGCTCATGCCCGCCAGGAACAACAGCGTGCACAGACCCAGCAGCACCCACGCGCCGATGACCCCGACCGCGGGCAATGCCGTGTCGAAGTCCCCCAGCCACGCCCGCGTCACGCCGCCGAGTCCGACCAGGGACAGCACCTGGTTGACCAGGCCGTCCGAGGACAGCAGCCAGCTCCACGCGATGCCCGCGGCCACCAGGGGGATCACCTGCGGGATGAACAGGACGGTCCTGGCGACGACGGCGAGCCTGCTGGTGGCGATGCGCCGGATCGTGCCCGCGATCGCCAGGCCCAGCAGCACCGGGAACCCGCTGAAGAACACGATCAGCTCGAACGCGTTGACGATCGTGCCGAACAGCTCGGGATCGGTGAACACCCGCGCGTAGTTGTCGAACCCCACCCACGGGGACGCACCGATCCCGTCCCACTCGTAGAACGAGTACTGCACCGTGCGCACCATCGGCACCAGGACGAACAGCGCGTAGACCACGATCGCGGGCGCCGCGAACAGCCAGCCGATCCATCCCTTCCGGTGCCGCCGCACCCGACGTGGGGCCTTCGACGTGGTCTCAGCGCGTGCGATCGACGAGGTGAGAACGCCTGCCACCGACGCTCAGCCCCCGACCTGGGTCTGGTAGTCGGCCTGCACCGCCTTGAGCAGACCTTCCGGGCTCTGCTCCCCCGCGAACAACTTCTGCAACTGCGGGGTCCAACTCTTGGCGTAGATCGACCCGGTGGCGTTGGCGATGAAGTCCATCGAGCCGTTGTCCTGCGAGATCCGGGCGCCTGCCGCAAGGGTCTGGGCGGTGACGGTGTCCCGGGCGACCGTCGGCATCGGCGCGTCGGCCGGTCCCATGGGGTGCGAGCCGCCGACCTCCACGCCGATGCGGCGCGCGGCGTCGTTCGTCGCCACCCAGTCCAGGAAGAACGCGGCGCAGTCGGCGTTCTTCGCCTTCTCGCCGATGCCGAAGGTGAGCGGCGCCGACATGGCGGCCACCTTGTCGCCCTTCTCGGCGGGCAGGGGGAAGAACCCGACCTTGCCCGGCATCTGCTTGTCGAGGTTCCCGGACTCCCAGTCGCCGTTGAACATGAACAACCCGTCGCCGGCAAGGAAGTTGCTCATCATCTTGGAGTAGTCCGTGGCGTTGGCGTCCTGGGGGAAGTAGCCCGCCTTGATCCAGTCCTGGAGGTGCCGCGCGGCCTTGCCGTTGGTCGGGGTGTCGATCGTGGCGCCCGACTTCTGGAAGATCCAGTCGTTGATCGGCCCCGGTTCGCCGTGGGCGGCCATCAGGTTCTGCAGCGGGAACGCGAGCCCACCGGTGGCGCCGCCGTTGAACACCGCGATCGGCGTGACGTTCGCCTGCTTGGCCTTCGCGAGGGCGGCGTCGAACTCCGCGAGGGTCTTGGGCGGCGTCGTCATGCCGATGCCC
>DATMCA010000441.1:0-2055 GCA_035559015.1 Umezawaea sp.
GCGTCGCATTGCGTTCGAATCCTTCGGCGACAATGAATCGAAGGATTCGGGCCGTCGGGCGTCACTGCGAGTCCACGGGGACACTGTGGAGCGGAAATTGATCAATGTCGTCGAGAACGGGCCAGGTGGCTCGCCCGGAACGCGTGGGCCGTGCGCGACGAGCTGGTCAACCAGGTCGAGGTTCGTCCGCAGCATCAGCGCCGCGGGCCTTGGACTTGGCGCGCGACAGCACGCTGGCTCCGCCGGTGGAGTTCCCACGCCGCCAGGGCAGCACGCCCTCTATCTCCGTTTCCAGTGAGAAGCTCAGGAACGTCCTGATGAGCACGATCAGTCCCAGGACGCCAACACTCTCCAGCGTTGGGGTGACTTCCACAGTTCTGATCAAGTCGGCGGAAACGAGGATCTCGACTCCGAGCAGCAGCACACCGCCGAAGAACTCCCGCAGCATTGAGTATCCGCGGCGGCCATCGCCAGAGGTTCGCCATACCCGGGCGGAGTAGAGCAGCGACCACACCATTCCGACGATCAGCACCGGTCCCGCCGCTGGACGCGCGCCATGGCGCCGAGATTCACCAGCCAGACGACATCCCGAATTAGGCGCCAGCAGGTCAGTCTGACCCGCCCGTCTGTGCGACTTTGGACACGCCGATAAATAACCGCGTCATTTGCTGGATCGTCGGCCAGAATGTGGTAGTGGCTGTCGATGCCGACGTGGTGGAGTCGCTGCGGGCGAAGTTGGAGGCCGTGCTGCCGCACTTGGACGAACGACAGCAGCGGCTGGTGATGGCTGCGGAGGCCCGTTCGCTGGGGCATGGCGGGATCGCCGCGGTGGCGTGCGCGACGGGCGCGTCGCGGTCGCGGATCTCGCAGGGCGTCGCCGAGTTGGAGGCCGGCGAGGGGTCGCTGGGCAGGGTGCGTCGTCGCGGAGGCGGGCGCAAGGCGCTGAGTGCGACCGACGCGGGGCTGGTCGAGGCGTTGCTGGCGTTGGTCGAGCCGACCCGGCGGGGAGACCCCGAGTCGCCGCTGTGCTGGACGACGCTGTCGACCCGAAAGCTGGCCGCCGAGCTGACCGATGCGGGGCACCGGGTGGGTCCGGACACGGTGGCCAAGCTGCTGCGGGAGCAGGGCTTTTCGCTGCAGGCCAACGCCAAGACCGTCGAGGGCGGCCAGCACCCCGACCGCGACGCCCAGTTCGGCTACCTCAACGACCAGGCCCGTGAGCACCTCGACGCCGGTGATCCGGTGATCAGCGTGGACACCAAGAAGAAGGAACTGGTCGGCGCGTACAAGAACGGCGGGACCGAGTGGCGCCCGGCCGGCGATCCGGAACAGGTGAAGGTGCACGACTTCATCGACCCAGCACTGGGCAAGGTCAACCCCTACGGCGTGTACGACCTCGGCGCGAACACCGGGTGGGTCAGCGTGGGTACCGATCACGACACCGCCGCCTTCGCCGTCGAGACCATCCGCCGCTGGTGGCAGGCGACCGGGTCGCCCACCTATCCCGACGCGTCGCGGCTGCTGATCACCGCCGACGGCGGTGGCTCGAACGGCTACCGCGCCCGGCTGTGGAAGACCGAGCTCGCCGCCCTCGCTGCGCAGACCGGACTGACGATCACCGTCTGCCACCTGCCACCGGGCACCAGCAAATGGAACAAGATCGAGCACCGGCTGTTCTCTCACATCTCCATGAACTGGCGCGGGCGCCCCCTGACCAGCCACGACGTGATCGTCAACACTATCGCCGCCACCACCACCAGCACCGGACTGAGCGTGCACGCCGAACTCGACACCGGCACCTACCCCAGCGGCATCAAGATCCCGGACAAGCAGATGAAGGCCCTGCACGAGGCCGGCACGCTACGACGCCACGACTGGCACCCAGAGTGGAACTACACCCTCGAGCCACCCGAAAACTGAGCGTGTCGATCATCGGCAGGCCCTAAGTCACCGGCGACACCCCGGCCGACGCCTGGGAGGCTCTCGCCGCCCTGGTCACCCGCGCCGGTTACCAGCTCACGGCCGAGGCGGAGAACGGCGACACCCGCGGCCACA
>DATMCA010000442.1:0-2514 GCA_035559015.1 Umezawaea sp.
GGGGGTGCCTCTGGTCGGTAAGCATGAGTCCGTGTTACTCCTCAACCTTGGTTCAGGTCTTACACAGACCATTTGACACCTCCCATCACGGCCGCCGTCCTCGGATCCGCCGTATCGCAAGCCGGAACGTCGCTCGGCCCGCCGCGCGGCGGGCCGTAAACCGGGCAAGCAGCCCGGTGAGCCGGGGACGACGATGCCGCTGGTCGACAACCCGGACGAGGTCATCTTCTGTGACCAGTTGTGGTGCGGCGGGTGCGGCGCGGACCTGACCGGGGCGCCGATCACCCGGGTGGAGCGCCGGCAGGTCACCGACGTGTTACCCCCGCCGCCCCCGCAGGTCACCGAGTACCAGATCCGCACCCGCGTCTGCCCGGGCTGCGCGGGCACCGCCACGGGGGACGCGCCGGCGACGGTGCCCGCGCGGGCCCAGTACGGGCCCGGGGTCCTGGCCCGGGGTCCTGGCCCGCGCCGCGCACCTGCTGTGTGCCCACTACCTGCCCGTCGGGCGCGCGACCGCGCTGATGGGCGGCCTGGTGGGTGCGCCGGTGTCGACCGGGTTCATGGCCGGTGTGCGGGGCCGGGCCGCCCGGCTGTTGGAGCAGACCTTCCTGCCCCGGGTCCGCCAGCTGCTGCGCGAGGCCGGCGTGCTGCACGTCGACGAGACCGTGCGCCACGAGGCGCCGGTGCGCCGTGAGGCGCTCGGAGTTGAAGGAGGTGGAAGACCTTCTCGTCGGGTTGTCGCAGCAGCCCGATCGAAGCGGAGCGCAGCCTGATCCGGGAGACGACGGGGAGGGTGGGAAGCAGCGCTGACAAAGCCGGGACGGCCTGGCACTGCCAGACAGGTTGGGTCCGGCGAGCGAGATCAGACGGTATACGACAGGAACCAGTGGTTAAAGCTCCGTAAGCGAGGCGCCGGCTCAAATCTGGCGGATATGGGCCGGGATGCAGCGCACGACCGTTCCTTGGCTGTGTTGGAGCGGCCGACTTCGTAGCCGGCTTGGCGTGTCGGCGAGAAGGCCACGATGAAGGACTGCGGCGTAGTTGTGGCGATGCTGCCGGGGCAAAGCTGGGTGCCAAGCTGATCAATCGATTCCGAGTCGAACACGGGAACCGTTTCGTGTCGCTCCCGCCGTCCAGCGTCCAGCTGGACGGTCGGATAGGCCCGTCGTCGGCCGAAGGCACGGGAGGGGGCGGAGGCCCCGTAGTAGTCCGAGCACGCGAGAGGCGGGCACATGGCGAAGGGGGCCAGCAAGTTGGCAGTCGAGGAGGCTGGAATGCCGGGAGCACGTCGGTGAATACCCACGATTCGGAGCTGGCCTTGTATCGGGCCGAGCGCCGAGTACTGGAGATCCAGACCAAGCTGCACCGTTGGGCCAATGATGATCCTCATCGTCGGTTCGATGATGTGTTCAACCTCGTGGCCGATCCGGCGTTCCTGCTGGTGGCGTGGGATCGGGTGCGGAGTAACAGTAAGTGTTCGGTGATCCCGTAGATGCGGTCGTTTGCGGCTGGCCCGTCGCGACACGCGGAGGTTGGAGTGCTGGACCCGGGTTGCTGGCGGTGATCTTCTTGCGCGGTCATGGGCGGCGATGGCGGCGATCTTGGTGGCGACGACGTCGGGTTCTGGCGTGCTGAGGCGCAGCGTTGGCGGGCGCAGGCCGAGCAGTCCGGGGCGGAGGCAACGCAGCTGCGGGATCGGGTCGTGGAGTTGGAGGGCCAGGTCGGGGCGCTGACCGAGAAGGTGGCGGAGCTGGCCCGGCTGGCGTTCGGGAAGTCCTCGGAGAAGCTGACGGCCCGGCAGGCGGCCGAGCAGACGCTCGGTGAGGGCGGCCCCGACGGCGCGGGAGCGCAGCAGCTCGGTCGGCCGCCGGGGCGTGGTCGTGGTCAGCGGAAAGGGTCGCGGGGGCACGGCCGCCGGGACTACTCCCATCTGCCGACTGAGGAGCAGATCCGCGACGTGCCGGAGGCCGAGCGGGTGTGTCCGCGCTGTGGGGTCGGCTACGTCCCGTTCGGCGAAGAGTGTTGCGAGCTGATCGACTGGCAGGTGCGGCTGGTGCGGGTGGTGATCCGCCGACCGACCTACCGGCGTGGCTGCCGCTGCCCGGTCCGTGGCGTGCTGGCCGCGTCACCGGCCCCGAAACCGATCGGGAAGGGCCGGTTCACCTGCGGGTTTCTGGCCCGGCTGCTGGTGGAGAAGTTCGTGCTCGGCCGGCCCACCCACCGGATCGCGGCCGCGTTGGCCCATGACGGGCTCGATCTGGCCGAGGGCACCCTGGCCGGGGTGCTGGCCGCCTGTTCGGACCTGGTGGCCCCGCTGGCCGCAAAGATCAGCGAGCGGAACGCCGCCGCCGCGCACCTGCACGTGGACGAGACCCGCTGGCAGGTGTTCGCCGCGGTCGAGGGCAAGGACAGCCACCGCTGGTGGTGCTGGGTGTTCGCCGGCCCGGACACCACCGTGTTCACCATCGCCCCGTCCCGGTCGCTGAAGGTCCTCACCACCCAGCTCGGTGTCGA
>DATMCA010000443.1:0-7008 GCA_035559015.1 Umezawaea sp.
GCTCGACGTCGACATCCGCACGGAAGACAACTACCGGGGCATGCTGCGCAACCACATCGGGCCTCGGTGGGGCGACACCGCGCTGGCCGACATCACCAATCTCAAAGTTCAGGCGTGGGCCAAGCAGCTGCGGGCCACGAAGCTCGCTCCGACCACCGTCGCCGGGTTCGTGAAGTTGCTGTCGCAGATCCTCACCGATGCTGCCGAGGAGAAGCTGATTACTGCCAATCCGATTCGGCCTCGGAGGCGTGGACGTCGCAACCATGCCGCTCGTGTGCCCGAGAAGATCTGGGCGGATCCGGCCGAGGTGTTGCGCGTCGCCGATCAGATCGCTGCTTGCTACGACCCCGGAGCGGCTGTACTGGTGGTCACCGCAGCCTGGACCGGTGCACGCTGGGGCGAGTTGACCGGCTTGCAACGCCACAACCTGCACCTGTTCGACGACGACACCGGGGTGATGATCGTGGACCCGCAGAATGGTGCGCTGCACGAGTCGGCGGGCGGCAAGTTGTGGCTTGGCCCGCCGAAGACCGAAGCATCGGTCCGCACCATCGCGCTCGTCCCGCCCACGGTCCGGCTCTTGCGGGCACACCTGGACACTCACCACCACGCGCACGTGTTCACCAGTCCTGGAGACCACCTGCATCGCCGCAGCAACTTCAGCCGCCGAGCCATGCGCCCCGCCGCCGACGGGAACCTCCAGTGGGCCAACCCGGTCCTGCGACTGCATCCGGTCAAGCCCGGCCTGACTTTTCACGGGCTTCGTCACAGCCACAAGACGTGGATGATCGCCGACGGCATTCCCGAGATCGCCCAGTCGCTTCGGCTCGGCCACATCCTCAGGGACCCCGTCCAGCGCACGTACTCCCACGTCGCGCCGGAAGTCACCGTCCGGCTTCTTCAGTGCCTGCACGATCGGTGGGACAAGGCGATCGCCGACGTCGGCGACAGCACCTGGCGTAGGACCGCCCAGTAGCCCTGACACCGCGGTACAGCCCACGCTGACACGGATCCGGTACCCAACCAGCGTGGTCGGGGTTAGCGGGGCGCGAAGAGTCGCGACGATAGACAACCCGACAGGGTGAACGGTCCTGGAGCAATACGGTTGACCCTGTTTCGGGTCATTCCGGGCAGTGCTCCAGATTTGCTCCAGTTTCGGAGCCGTAGTCCACAGTGGACGCACAAACAAGATCACCCGCTGACCGGATAATCCCAGGTCAGCGGGTGATTTGTATTCCATATTACGTTGTGGAGCTGAGGGGACTCGAACCCCTGACCCTCACACTGCCAGTGTGATGCGCTACCAGCTGCGCCACAGCCCCGTGCTTCCACGTTTCCCGGCGGTGACCCGTCGTTCTCGTGTGCTCATACCGTACAACATCGTCCCGCTCGAATAAAAATCGGGGGTCCTCGTGCCGTGTTCGCCCTGATGGGGCCCGTCGACCGGCCCGGCTGGGCAGGGCCGGTCGGCGGTGGTCGATCTCAGGCCTTGAGGAGGTCGGAGATCCAGTTCTCGTTGTCGATGCTGATGAGCTTGTCGCCCACGGCGACCGACGGGGTGCCTTGGAAGCCCTTGCTGCCGTCGCTGCGCTCGGCCTGGAGGTGGGGGGTGTTGTCGGCCTTGTCGAGGTCGGCTTCGAGGGCCTGGTGGTAGGTGCCGCTCTCCACGCAGGACTTGAAGGTGTCGCCGGTGATGCCCAGGTCGGCCCCCAGTTTGACCAGTTGGGCGACGGTGTAGCCGGGGCCGTTCTCCTCCGGCTGGCTGGCGTACAGGGAGTCGTGGTACTCGGGGAACTTGCCCGCGTCGGCGGCGCACACGGCGGCGTTCGCGCTGTCGCGGGAGTAGCCCTCGGGGTCGGAGAGCCTGACCAGGAGGGGGAGGACGTGGTAGCGGATCTTGAGGTCGCCGGCTTCCACGTGCTGCCTAAGCTGGTCCCCGTACTTCTCCTCGAAGGTGCCGCAGATGGGGCACAGGAAGTCCTCGTACACGTCGACGGTGACCTTCGCGGTGTCCTTGCCGACGAGCACGGTGGCGTCGGCCTGCCGCTGCACCGGAACGGAGAGGGTCTTCAGGTTCGGGGCCGGGGCGAGGGCTTTGGGTTCGGACGGTTTGTTCAGCAGCACCACGCCGATGACGCCCGCGGCCAGGACCGCCACGACGACCACGCCGATGATGATCTTGCCGCGGTCCGGGGAACCGGAGGTACCTCGTGCCGCGGCCACCGATTTCGCCGCCATCTGCTGCTGCTTCTTCTTGCGAGCGTTCCGCTCCGCGCCACCCACGTCGTCCGCGCCCTTCCCCGTCAGCCTGTTCGACCCGCAGGCTAGCGGCGAAGACTGAGCGGAACCTGAGTGCTCAGGCCTCGGGCTGGCTCGGACGGCCTCCGACGCGTTCGCCGGTGGGGAGTTCGGGGCCTTCTCCCACGACGCCGCACTCGCCTGCCACGGCCTCGCCGACGTGCGGGTCGTCGGCCTTGGGGAGGGTCTCCTCGGCCACCAGCCAGAAGGCCGAGGCGATGACCATGATGACGCCGGTCACGGTGAACGCGACCTGGTAGGAGAAGCGGTCGACCAGCACGCCCGCGAGCAGCGGGCCGACGATGGCGCCGAGGTCGGTGACCATCTGGAACGCGGCCAGCACGGGGCCGCCCTTGGCGTTCGAGCCGATGACGTCGGCGACGACGGCGTTCTGCGGCGGGTTGAGCAGGCCCGCGCCGACGCCCGCCACCAGCGAGGCGACCATGAACAGGGTCACGGTGCCACTGAACCCCATGCCGAACGTGCCGACGGCGGAGACGGCCAGGCCCGCGATGGCCATCGGCTTGCGGCCGACGCTGTCGGAGAGCTTGCCGGACACCATGAGGACGGCGGCGTTGCCCGCGGCGAACACGGACAGGGAGACGCCGGCCACGGCGGGGCTGCCGTGCAGCGCTTCCACGACGAACAGCGGCACCAGGGAGATGCGCAGGCCGAACACGGCCCACCCGTTGGCGAAGCCGGAGGCGAGCGAGGCGCGGTAGGAGGCGTAGCGGACGGCGTCGCGCACGGCCATCGTCGGCTGCGACCTGTTCTGGTCGAGCGCGGCGAGGGTGGAGCGGCGCAGGAACAGCCAGACGAACAGGGCGGCGATGAACAACGCCACGGCGTAGGCGACGAAGGGGGTCTGGATGGAGAAGCCGACCAGGCCCGCGCCGACGATCGGGCCCGCGATGTTGCCGAGCAGGAAGCCGGTGGCCCACAGGCCGGACGCGCGGCCGCGCAGCGGGGCCGGGGTCAGCCGGATGAGCAGGCCGACGGCGGCGACGGTGAACATCGTCGAGCCGACGCCCGCGATCGAGCGGAACACGATGAGCTGCCAGAAGTGGGTCGCGAACCCGCACGCGCCGGTGGCCAGCGCGACGATGACGATGCCCCAGATGTAGGTCTGGGTTTCGCCGAAGCGAGCCACCAGGCGTCCGCTGACCGGCGCGAACAACAACCTGACCAGGGCGAACGCGCTGACGACCGCGGAGACGGCCGTGGTGCCGACGTTGAAGCTCGCCGCGTACATGGGCAGCACCGGGGCGACGATCCCGAAGCCGATGGCGATGATGAAGCTCGCCACCACGAGCACCCAGACCTCGTTGGGAAGTCGGGGTTTGACAACGGCGGTCCCCTGCACGCACGGCCTCCCAGCATCGTTTAGCTGTGCTAAAGATATAGCCTCGTGCCCTGGAATCTCAATCCAGAAGCTCGTCCACCCGTCGGGCGTACGCCGTGACGGGGTATCCGCCGGAGAATCCACAGGCTTCGGCGAACCTCTCGCCCGCTCCGCCCTCGTCCACGTGGGCCGCCACGAGCAGCGCGCCGACCGTCCGCAGCGCGGCCACGGTGCTCGCCACGAGGTCCCCTCCGAGCCCTCGCCGACGCCGGGCGGGCAACACCACGACCTGCTCCACGAGCCCCACGCCGCGTTCGGTGAACCCTCCCGCGAACCCGACGAGCCGCTCGCCGTCGTCGACCACGAGCTGCACGCAGCGCGGGTCGTCCCAGCGCTGCCCGAGGTGCCGCACGAGCCGCTGCTGACCGCTCATCCGCAGCCCCAGCTCGTCCGCCACGAGTCCGCCGATGTGCTCCAGGTCCGTGTCCCGCGCCGGGCGCACGCGGGGCGACGCGTCGGTCCGGCCGCGGTGCACGACGGCCATCGACTCCTCGACGGCGTACCAGCCCGCGTCGTCCGCGATGCCCTCGATCTCGGCCACGGTCGTCGGCGAGGCGTACACCACGGCCTCGGCGCGGCCGATGTCCGCGAACGTCTGCTCCAGCCGCATCAACGTCCCGGCGACCTCGGCCGACGACCCGTCGAGCGCGCACGCGAAGTTGCCGGACGGGAACGGGTTGTCGCGGTTCACCACGACGGTCGCGCAGCCGACCTTGCCGACCTTGCCGTAGCGCACCGCGCCGGACGCGACCCTCGCCGTCTCCACGAGCACGGCCAGTTCACGGGCGCGGTAGGGGTCGAGCAGGTCGGGGTCGTCGGGGTCGTGCAGCGGGTCAACCACCCGGTCAGCGTGACACGTCACGGCCGTGAGCCCCGCTCCGACTTCCCCGCGCGACGGGGTTGGCACACTGGCTCATCGTGGAACTGCCGAACCTGCCAGTCCGGGCCGTGCTCGGCGACGTCGTCGGCGCGCTCGCCGAGCACGGGTGCGCGGTGCTGGTCGCGCCGCCGGGCACCGGCAAGACCACGCTGGTGCCGCTGGCGCTGGCCGAGGCGCACCCCGGCCGCGTGGTCGTGGCCGAGCCGCGGCGGATCGCGGCCCGTGCCGCCGCCGCGCGGATGGCGTCGCTGCTGGACGAGCCGGTGGGGCGGACGGTCGGCTACTCGGTGCGCGGTGACCGCAAGGTGTCCGCGGCGACCCGGATCGAGGTCGTGACCTCGGGGTTGCTGGTGCGCAGGCTCCAGTCCGACCCGGAGCTCGCGGGCGTGGGCACGGTGCTGCTGGACGAGTGCCACGAGCGGCACCTGGACGCGGACCTGCTGCTGGCGCTGCTGCTCGACGCCCGCGCCGGGCTGCGACCGGACCTGCGGCTGCTGGCCACCTCCGCGACCGTCGCGGCGGACCGGCTCGCCGAACTGCTGGGCGACGCTCCCGTGCTGCGCGCCGAGGCCAGGACCTACCCGACCACGACGGACCACGTGGCACCCGCCCGCAAGGAGCGGATCGAGGCCTGCGTGGCCCGCGCGACCAGGCGCGCACTGTCCGAAGTGGACGGCGATGTGCTCGTGTTCCTCCCCGGTGCCGCCGAGATCCGGCGCACGGCCGCGCTGCTATCGGTGCCGGACGTGGACGTGCTCACCCTGCACGGGCGGCTGTCGGCGGGCACGCAGGACGCCGCGCTGAAGCCCGGGACCCGCCGTCGGATCGTGCTGTCGACCGCGATCGCCGAGTCGAGCCTGACCGTGCCCGGCGTGCGGGCGGTCGTCGACTCCGGTCTGTCACGGGTGCCGCTGGTCGACCACCGGCGCGGCCTGTCCGGACTGGCCACGGTGCGCGTGTCGATGGCCGTGGCCGACCAGCGCGCCGGTCGCGCGGGCCGTGAAGCGCCGGGGCACGTGTACCGCTGCTGGCCGGAGCACGAGCACAGCACGCTCCCCCGCTACCCGGAACCCGAGATCAAGACCGCCGACCTGACCAGGCTAGCGCTGGAACTCGCCTGCTGGGGCACTCCCGACGGCACCGCGCTGAACTGGTGGGACGCCCCGCCGACGGGCGCGCTGGAGGTCGGACGCACGGTGCTGCGGACGTTGGGCGCGCTCGACGCCGACGGGCACGCGACCGATCGGGGCCGACGGATGTCCGGCCTCGGCCTGCACCCCCGCCTGGCCCGCGCCCTGCTGGACGGGGCGGCCGAGGTGGGCGCGCGAACGGCGGCGGAGGTCGTGGCGCTGCTGGACGACGACGCGCTCACCGACAGCCCGGAACTCGCGACCGCGTTGCGGGACCTGCGTTCCGGCCACGACGACCGCTCCAGGCGGTGGTCCCGGGAAGCGCGCAGGCTCGCGGAACTCGTCAGCGGCAAGGGCCACGACGACCCGGCGCTCGTGGTGGCGCTGGCACACCCGGAACGGTTGGCGCGCAGGCGGTCCGGCGGTGGAGGGGTGTACCTGATGGCCGGTGGCACGGCCGCCGAACTGCCGCACGGCAGCGGTCTCGGGGATGCCGAGTGGCTGGCCGTCGCCGTCGCCGACCGCGAACCGGGCCGCAGTCACGGCCGCATCCGGCTGGCCGCTCGGGTGGACGAACAGCTGGCCGTGCAGGCCGCTCCGGCCCTGCTGTCCACTGTGGATGAGGTGCGCTGGGAGCAGGACGTGGTGGCGAACCGGGTTCGCAGGCTGGGCGCGATCGTGTTGTCCAGCAAGCCCTTGCGCGATCCGGACCCGGCCGCCGTGCGAGCGGCGCTGGTCGCCGGGCTGCGGTCCGAGGGGCTGGGACTGCTGCGCTGGCACGCCGACGCCACGAGGTTGCGGGAACGGCTGGAGTTCCTGCACCGGGTGCTCGGCGACCCGTGGCCCGAGATGACCGACGAGGCCCTGCTCGCGGGCGTCGAAGGCTGGCTGGGCAACGCCCGCAGGCGCGCGGACCTCGCGAAGATCGACGCGGAGAAGGTGGTGCGCCAACTCCTGCCGTGGCCGGTGGCCGGGCGGCTCGACGAACTGGCGCCCGACCGCCTCGAAGTGCCGTCGGGTTCACGGATCCGGGTCGACTACACCGGTGCCAACCCGGCGCTGCCGGTGAAGGTGCAGGAGGTCTTCGGGTGGGTCGACACGCCCCGGATCGCGGACGGCCGCGTGCCGGTCGTGCTGCACCTGCTGACCCCGGCTGGCCGCGCCACGGCCGTGACCGGCGACCTCGCCTCGTTCTGGCGCACCGGATATCCGCAGGTCAGGTCCGAGCTGCGCGGCCGGTACCCGAAGCACCGCTGGCCGGAGGACCCGATGACGGCTCCACCCGCCCGTCGGTGACA
>DATMCA010000444.1:0-2074 GCA_035559015.1 Umezawaea sp.
CGCCGTCGGCGCGACCGCCGTCCTGCTGCTGTCCGCGTGTGCGAGCGAGACCGCGGGCACGGCGGTGCAGTCCACGTCGACCGCGCCGATCACGGCCGCCACGAGCGCGGTGAGCCCGTCCACGTCGACGGAGTCGACCGGGTCCTCCTCGGCGTCGCTGCCCAAGGCCGCGTCGGGTGACGTCACCAAGCCGGGCTCCGAGTTGAAGGTGGGCGACCGCGCCGTCGTGCCGTTCAAGTACGGCACCGACAAGAGCGGCACCATCGCCATCACCGTGACCGCGATCGAGAAGGGCGACAACGCCGACCTCGCGAAGTACGGCGACAAGGCGAAGGGCCTGATCCCGTACTACATCAGGGTTTCGATCGAGAACGTCGACGGCAGCGACCTCGCGTACAGCTCGGTCAGCCTCCGGGCCATCGGCACGGACGGCAAGTCCACCGGCGTGATCATCACCGGTGAGACCGACAAGTGCGAGTCCGAGACCGCCAAGAAGGACTTCACCACCGCCGGCGCGAAGTACGAGACCTGCGTCCTCCAGGCCTCGCGCGAAGGCCTTGAGGTCGCGGGTGCGACCTTCGACAAGGGCGACGACTACCTGAAGTCGCCCATCACCTGGAAGAGCTAACACCCTCTGGGGGTGTGGAAGCGGGGCGCGGCATGCGGAGCCGCGCCCCGTTCCGTCTACCGGGGGGCGATACCGGTCTGGCCGCGGATCCAGTCGGCCACGACGTCGACCCGCGAGATGACCTCGCTGCCGGGCTGGGGGCACTCGGGCCCGGTGCTCTCGACGGCCACCAGCACGCCGGTGTAGTTGTCCTCGGAGACGAAGAACGGCGCGCCCGAGTCCTGCGGGCACGGGCTGTTCTCCACCGTGCGGGGCGCCACCGGCTGGGCCTCCAGCACGCTCGCCGCGACCACCGACACGGTGAACTCACCCCGCTTGAGGTGGTCGGTGGGCGTGATGACGGAGGCCGAGAGGGAACCCCACCCGGCGAACTGCAACCGTTGGCCGAGCACGGGCGCCGCCGCGGGCAGGGCCAACGGGACGACGTCCACCACCGGCACGCTGAGCTTCGCGAGCGCGAGGTCGTTGACCGGTGACTGCCGGACGTCCACGACCTCCGCGGTCTGACCGCCCTTGTCGGCGATGTTCAGCCTCCCGACGGTCACCACGGTCGTATAAAGGGGAGCGCCGCTCACCCGCACGTCGTTGACGTCGTGGAAGCAGTGCCCGGCGGAGACGATCCACTGGGGGGCGATCAGCGCGCCGCTGCACCCGCCGCTCCGGACCCCGCCGGTGGCCACGGGGATGTCGTTCGACGTCAGCCTCGCGTTGAACGGCAGGATCGGCTTCGGTTTCGGCGGCGGGGGAGGGGTCGTGGTGGTCGTCGTCGTTCCGGGACCAGCCCCGTCGGCGTTCAGCAGCACGCTGCGGGTGGACTGCTCGGCCTGCTTGGCGATCGTCACCGCCTTCAGCTCGCGCAGCGCGACGGCGGCGAAAGCGGCTCCCGACCCCAGCACCAACGCGAGCGCCAGCGTCCCGAGCCGCAGGAGCGGGCGTCTTCGTGAACTAGTCCTCACCCCCCTAGTACGGATGAACGGTCAGACCGGTTGAATCGGATCTTGAGCGGTGGACGAACGGGCAGGCCGGCCTGCCCGATCCGGGCGACGGGCACCCCTGCCGAGCGCGAACCGGACCGCGACGCCCGTCCACCCGAGCAGCACCAGCAGGCCCGCCCACCACGGCAGCGGGTAGAAGCCCATCGCGGGCACGTAGTGCGCCACGACCTGCGGGAACTCCTCCGCGGTCTGCTGCGCGGCGAAGCCTGCGGCGGGCGTCACGCGCAACACCCAGCGGGCCACCTCGTCGGGCAGCAGCGGCAGGACGCCCACCGCGTAGGGGAGGAACACGACCCCGACCACCACCAGCACGCCCGCCCAGGCGCGCCGCAGCGCCGCGCTCAGCGCGAACGTGAGGACGGACACAGCGGCTGCCAGCACGCCCACGCCGACGACGACCCGCAGTTCCACGGGCAACGGCACGGGCAGCACACCCCCGCCGTTGGCGCGC
>DATMCA010000445.1:0-8887 GCA_035559015.1 Umezawaea sp.
CTTTCCCGCCTTGACAAACCAAGATCGGTGATTGAGACAATTGCGCGAGCGGGGGCGAGGGAGACCACCTCAACCCCGTAACCAAACCCACCTGAACCACCACCCAACACTCAAGCCCCAACCCACCCACCGATCACCTACCCACCAACCCCACAACCCGCACCCACCCAGCACCCACAAACCGACCCACCCACCACCGAGCACCGAGCATCCCCAACCCGCGCCCACAAACCGACCCCACCGACCCCACCCACCGATCCCCACCCATTCCCCAAACACTGCCCCCAAACACCGCCCCCCAAGATCAACCCCAAGCACAACCCCCAACACCCGCGTAGTATTCGATCCTCGTGCGGTTCATCGAAGGCCATCGGCCGAGCTACGACCTGACGTATGACGACGTCTTCCTCATCCCCGGCCGTTCTGCCGTGGAGTCCAGGTTCGGCGTCCACCTCTCCACCTCCGACCACACCGGTGCCACCATCCCGGTCGTCGTCGCGAACATGACGGCTGTGGCGGGCAGGCGCATGGCTGAGACCATGGCGCGGCGGGGCGGGCTGGTGGTGCTTCCGCAGGATGTCGCCCCGGATGTCGTCGCGGGCATCGTCCAGTGGGTCAAGGATCGGCACCCGGTGTGGGACACCCCGCTCGTCCTCAAGCCGAGCGACTCCGTGGCCGATGCACTCAACCTCCTCCCCAAACGCGCTCACGGAGCCGTGGTCGTCGTCGATGACGACGGCAAACCGGTGGGTGTGGTCGATGAGGTCGCCTGTTCCGGGGTGGACCGCTTCACCAGGCTCAGCGAGGTCGCCGACGAGAACGTCCTCACGCTTCCCCTGGACACCGCCCCCCGCGAGGTGTTCGACCACCTCAACGGCCGTACCCAGAAGGTGGCCCTGGGCATCGACGACGATGGCCGCCTCAAGGGCGTCCTCACGGCCTTGGGCGCCCTGAGGGCCGAGGTCTACACCCCAGCCGTGGACCAGGACGGCCGCCTACGGGTTGCCGCAGCCGTAGGGGTCAACGGCGACGTGGGTGCGAAGGCCGCCGAGCTGCTGAAGGCCGGTGTGGACACGCTGGTGGTGGACACCGCCCACGGTCACCAGGAGAAAATGCTCACGGCCCTCCAAGCCGTCCGCAAGCAAAACCCCACCGTCCCCATCGTCGCGGGCAACGTCGTCACGGCCGAAGGCGTGCGGGACCTGGTCGAGGCGGGTGCCGACATCGTCAAGGTCGGGGTCGGGCCCGGCGCCATGTGCACCACCCGGATGATGACCGGTGTGGGCCGCCCGCAGTTCTCGGCCGTCGCCGAGTGCGCCGCGGAAGCCCGCAGGCTCGGCAAGCACGTCTGGGCGGACGGTGGTGTCCGGCACCCGCGCGACGTGGCGCTGGCGCTGGCCGCGGGCGCGTCCAGCGTCATGGTCGGCTCGTGGTTCGCGGGCACCTACGAGTCCCCCGGCGACCTACGCAGCGACGAGTCCGGAAGGCTCTACAAGGAGTCCTTCGGCATGGCGTCCAAGCGGGCCGTCAGCGCGCGCACGAGGACCGACAACGCGTTCGACCGGGCGCGCAAGGGCCTGTTCGAGGAGGGCATCTCGACGTCGCGGATGTGGCTGGACCCGGTCCGACCGAGCGTCGAGGACCTGCTGGACGCCATCACCTCCGGCGTGCGGTCGTCGTGCACGTACGCGGGCGCGGAGAACCTGGAGGCGTTCCACGAGCGCGCGGTCCTGGGCGTCCAGTCCGCGGCGGGCTTCGCCGAGGGGCGGCCGCTGCCCGGCGGTTGGTGAGAACCAGACATTCCTCAGAAACTGAAAAGTGGGTTGCACCCACGCTTAGGCTGTGCGGCGTGGACGAAGCGGTGGAGGTCTCGGACCTGGTCAAGGTCTACAAGACGGGCCAGAAGCCCGCTGTGGACGGACTGAGTTTCACGGTGCCGCCCGGCGAGGTGTTCGGCTTGCTCGGCCCGAACGGCGCGGGCAAGACGACCACCGTCGGCGTGCTGACCACCAGGGTGCGACTCACCTCGGGTCGTGCCCTGGTGTGCGGTGTGGACGTGAACGCCGACTCCCAGCGGGCGCGGCAGCTGCTGGCCGTGGTGCCGCAGCGCAACAACCTGGACCGGACGCTGAACGCCCGGCAGAACCTCCTGTTCCACGCCGCCTACCACGGCATCGGCCGCGCCGAGCGCACCAGGCTGGCCGACGAGATCCTGGCCAAGATGGGCCTGGAGGACCACGCGAAGGCGCTGGTCGACACGCTCTCCGGCGGGCAGGCGCAGCGGCGGATGATCGCGCGGGCGCTGATGCACCGGCCGAAGGTGCTGTTCCTGGACGAGCCGTCGACGGGCCTCGACCCGCAGGCGCGGCTGTTCGTGCACGACCGGGTCGCCGCGCTCCAGCGGGAGGGCGTGACGATCGTGCTGACGACGCACGACATGGACGAGGCCGCGAAGCTGTGCGACCGGGTCGGCATCGTCGACCACGGCAAGCTGCTCGCGCTCGACAGCCCGGAAAAGCTGACGTCGTCGCTGCCCGGCAGCACCACCATCAGCGTCACGACCAGTCCGGTCGGGACGGACCCGCAGGCGGTCACGGCCGCGCTCGGCGCCCTCGACGGGGTCGTGCGGGTCGAGGAGGTGGCGGGGAGCAGCGCGTTCCGCGTCTACACCGACGCGACCGCCGCCGTCGCGCTGCCCGCCGTGCTGCGCGCGCTGGAGGAGTCGGACGTGGTCGTCAGCGACCTGGCCATCGGCAAACCGAGCCTTGAGGACGTGTTCATCCAGATGACGGGCAGGGAGCTCCGATGAGCGCGACACCGGCTTCGGTCTCGATCCGCACGTTCCGCGCGATCCTCTGGCGCGACGTGTTCGTCACCGGCAGCGAGTTGCCCAGCTTCCTCGCGCAGGTGCTGATCCAGCCGTTCTTCATCCTCTTCATCTTCGGCAAGGTCCTCGGCGACATCGGCTTCGTGCAGGGGAACTTCGCCGCCGTGCTGCTGCCCGGCATCGTCGCCATGAACGGCTTCCTCGGCGCGTTGCAGAACACGACGCTGCCGCTGGTGCTGGACTTCTCGTGGACCCGCGAGATCGAGGACCGGCTGCTCGCGCCCATCCCGATCCCGCTGGTCGCGGTGGAGAAGATGGTGTTCGGCGGACTGCGCGGTCTGCTCGCCGCGATCCTGATGGTGCCGATCGGGTTCCTGCTGCTCGACGTGACCTGGCCGGTGGCCGGGCTGCCGCTGGCGTTCCTGGTGATCTGCCTCGGCTCGCTCGCGGGCGCCGCGGTCGGCATGGTCATCGGCACGTCCGTCCCGCCGCGCCGGATCAACATCATGTTCGCGGTCATCCTGACGCCGCTGCTGTTCACCGGCTCCGCGCAGTTCCCGTGGTCCGCGCTGGGCCACACCCGCTGGTTCCAGGTGGTGTGCGCGCTCAACCCGTTGACCTACGTCAGCGAGGGCATGCGGGCCGTGCTCGCACCCGACGTGCCGCACATCCCGCTCGGCGTCAGCCTGCTGGTGCTGGTCGTCTCCATCGCGGGTTTCGGCGCCCTCGGCATGAAGGGCTTCATGCGCCGCGCGCTGGACTGACCGCCGCGCTCGGACGATTTTATGCTTCTCGCGGTGGACTAGAATACATTGGGGCATAAAGTCCCAATGTATTTCACGGCGCTCCGGTATAGGTTGCCACCCATCGGGGAAGAACCACGTGCCACACGGGGGTGTCATCATGTTGGAAGTCGAACTGGACATCTTATCCGGAATGCCCAACCCTACCTGGATCCTTTCCGGGGAACACGAGCGAGAACTGCTGGAGCGCATCTCCGCCGATCCGTCCCAGCTGTCGCCCGCCGCGACCGCCGACGAGCAGTTCAGCCTCGGCTACCGCGGTCTGCTCGTCCGCACGGTCAAGACCGACGGCGAGGCGCGGACCCTCTCGCTGCCGCAGGAGTTCCGCGTGGGCAGCAAGCCCGCGACCGAGCCCGCCGCCCAGTGGCTCCTCGGCACCGCGGAGAGCTACCGCGACAGCGGCGTGACCGACGTGCTCCAGGAGGCCGCCGCGGCGGGGATCGCGCGGATCGACAGCCGGGTCGTCGACCCGGCCCAGCCCGCGACCGGGTTCGGCGGCCGCGAGCAGCAGGACGACGAGGATCCCGACACGCCGAACGGTGGCGGCGAAGGGGCTTCCACCAGGGGCGCGACCTGGTGGTCGTGCGGGTCGAACTACTTCAGCGCCAACGCCGACCTGTTCAACCAGCCGGAGAACGTCGGGCGCAACAACTGCTACTGCTTCGCCAGCAACCACCTGGCGGGTGTGCGCTACGCGCTGCCCGGCAGGCGTGGCGGGCGGCCCGCGACGTCCATCACGTGCGGCGGCTGCACCGACGGGCTGCGGGCGGACGGGTGGCAGGACGGCTGCCAGACGAACACCCTGACGATCGCGATGGTGATCTGGCCCAACGTCGACTACCACTTCTACCGCCTGGTGACCGGCGGCCCGAACTGGTGGTGGGGCCACAAGCCGGGTGGCACCCCGGCGAAGTACACGGACGACTGCGGTCACGCGATCTACCAGGAGAACGGCACGGGATACGCGCCGAACAACATCTGCCGCGGCAACTACACCAATTTCTGCGGATACTTCTACCAGAACAACAGCACTGCCTTCGTGGCATAGGAGAATTCAATCGACGCGCGCCGATTCATAGCCGGAGCATTGATCGCACTCCTCGTTCCGGCCTGTGCTCCGACGCCTTCCGGAGAGGACAAGACCGTGCCGGAGAAAACGGTGGTCGAACTCGACATCTTCTCCGGCAGGCCGAACCCGACGTGGACGCTGCCGGACGCGGACGCGACCGCGTTCCGGGACAGGCTCGACGGCCTGGCGGCGACGACCTCCGGGCAGGTGGCGAACAACCTCGGCTACCGGGGCTTCGTCGTGCGGAAGGGCGACGAGGTCGTCACCGTCCAGCGCGGGCTCGTGCGGAAGGCGCGGGGCGAGTCGACCTCGTACGCGGCGGACCCGAACCGGGACCTCGAACGGTGGCTGCTGGAGTCGGGCAAGCCGTCGCTGGAACCGGACCTGGTGGCGACGGTCGAGCAGGAACTCGGCGGCTGACGACGGTGAAGGGGGCGCCCACCGAGGTGGGCGCCCCCTTCACCGTCGGATCATCAGCTCGAGTAGTCCTCCAACATCTCGGTGACCAGCGCGGCGATCGGCGACCGCTCCGAGCGGGTCAGCGTGACGTGGGCGAACAGCGGGTGCCCCTTCAGCTTCTCGATCACCGCGGCCACGCCGTCGTGCCTGCCGACGCGCAGGTTGTCGCGCTGCGCGACGTCGTGGGTGAGGACCACCCGCGAGTTCGTGCCCAGCCTCGACAGCACGGTCAGCAGGACGTTGCGCTCCAACGACTGCGCCTCGTCGACGATCACGTACGAGTCGTGCAGCGACCGGCCGCGGATGTGGGTCAGCGGCAGGACCTCCAGCATCCCGCGGTCCATGACCTCCTCGACCACGTCCTGGCTGACCAGCGCGCCGAGGGTGTCGAACACCGCCTGCGCCCAGGGCTGCATCTTCTCGCTCTCGGAACCGGGCAGGTAGCCCAGGTCCTGACCGCCGACGGCGTAGAGCGGGCGGAACACCACGACCTTGCGGTGGTGCCTGCGCTCCATCACCGCCTCCAGGCCCGCGCACAGCGCGAGTGCCGACTTGCCCGTTCCGGCTCGTCCGCCCAGCGAGACGATGCCGACGTCGGGGTCCAGCAGCAGGTCGAGGGCGATCCGCTGCTCGGCGGACCGGCCGTGCACGCCGAACGCCTCGCGATCACCCCTGACCAGCCTGATCTGCTTGTCCGGTGTGACGCGGGCGAGCGCGCTCGACGACCCCGCGAGCAGGCGCAGCCCGCTGTGGCAGGGCAGTTCCGCCACGTCGGCCAGGTCGTGCAGCGCCGGGTCGATGGTGCTGTCCCGGAAGAGCGCGTCCACGACGTCCTGGTCGACGTCCACGTCCGACATGCCGTTGTAGCCGGACAGGGTGACGTCGTGAGCTCGGTACTCGTCCGCGGCGAGGCCGCAGGCACCCGCCTTGACGCGCAGCGGCATGTCCTTGGTGACCAGGGTGACGGAACGTCCCTCGGCAGCCAGGTTCAGCGCGCACGCGAGGATGCGGGCGTCGTTGGAGTCGGTGCGGAAACCGGCGGGCAACACCTCCGGATCGGTGTGGTTGAGCTCGACGTGCAGGGTTCCACCGACATCGCCAATCGGCACCGGGGAGTCCAGGCGACCATGCCGCAAACGGAGGTCGTCGAGCAGTCGCAGCGCTTCTCGGGCGAACCAGCCCAGTTCGGGGTGGTTCCGCTTCCCCTCCAGCTCGCTGATCACCACGAGCGGGAGCACGACCTCGTGCTCCGCGAACCTCGTGGTCGCCATCGGGTCGGAGAGGAGGACGGACGTGTCCACCACGAACGTGCGGGTGGCGGGTGCGTCGCTGTCCGGAGAAGTAGTGCGCGGTGAGCCTGAGGAACGGCTCGCGGGTCGTCGTGCGTTCACGGCAACTCCCTCACGAACGCGGCACCCGCGTCCGTTCCTCGCTGGGCCAGGCACCAACCCCGATCGATCGACCGCCCACGTTCAGGCGAGCCGACCGCGAGAGCCGGGTGCCGGCCCCCTCGCGCTAAATGCCACGATCAGGGCCTCCCTGCGCGGTCCGCAGTGGTCGCGTCCCGCCAGTTCGAAAGTTACCTTCGAAAGTGCTCCCTGTGCAGGGAGCCACACAGGTGATTCGCAAATTCCTCTTCTGCTCGCCGAACGGTCGTCCGCCGCCGCAGTGGGTCATCAGGCGGCCAAAACGGACTCCACTTGGCCCAGCGGAAGTGGCGTTCGCGCAGTTCAGGGCACGTTCTGTCACATCAGCCCCATGATCACGCGGAGTCACGGGGCAACCAGGACACCGCCGTGGCGACTTCTTCCCGCAACATCTCCGGAACCAGAGGTTCATCGAGGACGGTCAGGTATCTGTCCGCAAGCGACACGCCCGGCGCCCTCGCGTCCAGGTAGGCCCGCACGAGGCGCACCCCCTCGACGTAGGTGGTCGTGTACGCGCGCCACAGCGGATCGGCGAGAAAGCGCACCATCTGCCGCGCCCGGCGCTCCGGGACGAGCAGCCAGCGGCACAGGTAGGCGATCACGTCGGCCTCGTCGGCGCGCTGGTCGTGCAGCATCAGCGCGGCGTCCTGGCGGACCGCGGCGAGGCCGGACGTGGCCATCTCGACCCGTTCCGCCAGCGGGCCGTCCATCCGCAGGCCGAGGTCGCGCAGGATGTCCTCGGTCCACGCGCCCCAGCCGCGGCCGACCAGCGCGTGCAGGCCGAGGTCGGCCATGCCCTCGGCCATCAGGCACTGCGGGGTGTTGATCAGGAAGATCGACTGCTCGGCGAACCCTCGGCGACCGACCAGGCCCACGTCCTTGCGGCAGTGCTCGGTGTGGTGGCCGGGGTACGACTCGTGCGCGACCAGGTGCGGCAGGTTCGACATGCGGTGCCCGAGGTCGGCGTTGATCGCCACGATCGACCTGAGCCCGCCGAGGTAGTAGTTGAACCCGCTCCACGGCTTGTCGCGCACGATCCGATACTCGACGACCTCGCCGTCCGGCAGCCCGAAGCGTTCGCGCGCCAGGTCGCGCAGGGCGCTGGACAGGGCGTGGACGGCGCCCTCCAGCCGTTTGAGCGGCACCTCGTCGAGCGCGCGGAACTCCGACAGCCGGTACGCCAGCGTTCCCGGTCCCGGCAGCAGGTCGTCGAGCTGGGCGTGCGCGGCGCGGTAGCCGTCCACGTTGCCCGGTCGGATCCGCACCTGGAAGTACGCGTCCACCTCGTCCACGTAGCCGATCCGGACGCCCGCCAGCTTGCGCGCGCTGCACTCCAGCGCGACCAGGTGCGCGTCGAGGAAGCGGCGGCGGGGTACGGCCAGGTCGCTCCCGACCAGCTCCCGGCGCAGGAGGCCCGCCTGGGCGGCCAGGGCGGCCGGGTGCGGACGCGACTCGTTGTCCACCTGGCGGCGCAGACCCTGGTCTCCGGTGAAGGAGTCCACGAGTCCCGGCGACAGGCGGCCGAGTCTCAGCCCGAGCACCTGGTACTCGCGCACCACCTCGTTGACGTCCATGAGGCCGAGAGCCTAGGAGGACGTGCGCGAACAGGACAATCGGCGGGTTCGGGAACCGGTGGGGGCGAACCGCTCACCGCGGCCGGTCACCGGGGCAGTGCCGCGCACCGGACCTGACCGGGGCAGCTGCGGACCAGGGTGACCTTCGGGGGCCTGGTGATCAACGTCGGGGCGCTCACCGCTCCGCCGGGCCACTGGATGGACACCGCGATCGACGAGCTGTTGTTGTCGTAGCTCTTCTCGACCAGCGTGCGGTCGTCGTTCACCGTGTTGACCACGTCGTAGGTGCCCGACGGGACGCCGGTGATGTCGAGCCACTGGAAGTCGACGTCGCGGCGGTAGTCGTCCCCGCTGCCGACCGAGATCCCCTCGGTGACGTCCAGCGCGCGGGGCTCGTGGTGCCTGCACATGTTGCCGCGCAGGTAGGTCGCCAACGCTCCCGTCGCGCCCGCGTCGCCGTTCGGCGTGTTCGGCGTGCTCGCCGCGTCGTGGTTCCGGTAGCGGTCGCCGAGGCAGAAGCCGTTCTTGCGGTCCGCGACCAGCGTGTCACCGCCGGGGCTGCGGAGCTGGAAGCGCTCGAAGCCCATCAGGTGCCAGTGCTCGTGCGACTTGGCGGGCTCGTAGTACATCGAGTTCGTGGTGGCGTGCTGCGCGGCGGCGAACGAGTCCGGCAGGACGTCCGAACCCCTGGTCTGGAAGGCCTGGCGCACGGACATCGTCGGCTGGTC
>DATMCA010000446.1:0-7402 GCA_035559015.1 Umezawaea sp.
GCCGATGCCGCAGGCGCAGTCCAGGACCCGCGAGCCGGGGGCGAACAGCGGTGACAGCGCGGAGGCCTGCCGCGCGATGCTCGCGTCCCAGTCGCCGAAGATCAGGTGGTACGTGGCCGCCAGGTCGTCGTAGAACCGACGGGAGTCACCCATGCCCCCCGTCCTACCGCATCTGCTCCGGGTCCACCGTCTTGCGCAGCTTGGTCAGCGCCCGGTGCTGGGCCACGCGGACCGCTCCGGGGGTCGACCCGAGCGCGGTGGCGGTCTCCTCGGCGGACAGGCCGACGACGACGCGCAGCAGCAGGATCTCCCGCTGCTTCTCCGGCAGCACCTTCAGCAGCTCGACCATCTCGCGCGACAGCTCCCCGCGCAGGGCGTGCTGCTCGGGGCCCGCGTCGGTCTCGGGGACGTCCGGCACGTCGGCGACGGGCTCGGAGCGGTTGCGCGAGGACGCCCGGTGCGCGTCGGCGACCTTGTGCGCCGCGATCCCGTACACGAACGCGAGGAACGGGCGCCCCTGGTCGCGGTACGACGGCAGGGACTTCAGGACGGCCAGGCACACCTCCTGCGCCGCGTCGTCCGCCGAGGCGAACGAGCGCTCCTGGCGGCCGATGCGGGCGCGGCAGTAGCGGATCGCCAGCGGTCGGACCACTCGCAGCAGGACTTCCAGCGCCTTCCGGTCGCCCCTCATCGCCGCCGCGACGTCCGCGGCGATGTCGTCCGGGCGGGATTCCGGTTCGCGTTCGACCGCGTTCTCCGGAGTGCGCGCCACCGATCCGATTCGGAGGTCGTTGCGGGACGGACGATCAGCCCCGATAACAGCGTTGCCAATACCCGCCATCACAGGCCCCCTTTGTTGTTCACGTGCGCACGAGCGGTCTTTCGAGCCCTGAAAATGCGCATCTGCACAGCGTGTGCGCTGTTCGACGTGGTTTCGCCGCATTTCAGCGGACCGGCGTCGCGGAACACCGGGAAACCCACGAGAACTGCATCACCCACCAATTCATCCCCCGCGTACCGCTGACCGACTCGTGGACGGAACCGAACACCCACCGGCAACGCCTCCGTCCACCCCCGACTCCTGGAACCTTCCAGGAGACCACTCATCGGCTCGTCCCTACGTCGTTGACATTTCCACGTTCACCCATAGACATGTCGCCAAACAAGACGAGACTCACGAGATTTTCTTAAGCAAATCTTATCCATAGGGAATGCGTATATCGCAATAGCGACCCACCCCGGTATCGAAACCGTTGTCACCGGAGTCCGCGATTCAATCGAATGGAATTAATGACAAGGTTATTATCCGCACTTCTGCGGTACGAAGACGTGGCGAATCGAGGCGCGATCAGGAAAACACCTGGTCAAGAACGTCCGTCAGACGCGGTCCTGCACGGTCGCGGGGTCGAGCACCTTGCGCAGCCGGGTCAGCGCGCGGTGCTGCGCCACGCGCACGGCGCCGGGCGTGGACCCGACGGCGTCGGCGGTCTCCTCGGCGGACAGGCCGACGACGACGCGCAGCAGCAGGATCTCCCGCTGCTTGTCCGGCAGCACCTTCAACAGGGCCGCCATCTCGCGGGACAGCTCCCCGCGCATGGCCCTCTGCTCAGGACCGGCCTCGGTCTCGGGGCCGTCCGGCACGTCCGGGACGGGCTCGGAGCGGTTGCGGGCCGACGCGCGGTGCGAGTCCGCCACCTTGTGCGCCGCGATGCCGTAGACGAATGCCAGGAACGGGCGACCCTGGTCCCGGTAGGACGGCAGGGCCGTCAGCACGCCGAGGCAGACCTCCTGGGCGACGTCGTCCGCCGAGGCGAACGAGCGCTCCTGGCGGCCGATCCGGGCGCGGCAGTAGCGGACCACGAGCGGGCGGATCGAGCCGAGCAGGCGCTCCACGGCCGGGCGGTCGCCGCTGATGGCCAGCGCGACCTCGACGGCCAGGTCGTCCGGGCGGGACGACAGCACGGCGACCGACGGCTCGACCGCGGGCACGACCTTGACGGCCGCCGCGCGGGCGACCAGCTCGTCCAGCTTCGTGCCCTTGGCGCGCTTCGCCAGGCTCGCTGCCCCGACCTCGCCCAGCGAGGACCCGTCCAGCGTCCCCTCGGTGTCGACGATGCGGCGGTGCCGCTCGGTGCTGACGTCGATCGAGGACGAGGGGGTCATGACAGACCGCCCTCTCGGCTGAGGTACCTGCGGGCCACCGCGCGCGCCCGCGAGATGCGGACCTCCACGGTGTGGGGCCTGAGCCGCATCAACTCTCCGATCTCGGCGGGGCTGTACCCGCCGCGCACGAGCGCCAGCAGCGCGCCGTCGCCGTGCCCGATGTGCTTGAACAGTGAATCCAGCACCGCCTGCGTCACCACGGTGTCCTCGGCCGACCGGTCGCCCTGGAGCTGGTCCACGGTCGACCACGCGTCCAGCAGCTCCACGTCCACCCAGTCCCGCCTGCCCCGCTGCCACCTGCGGTAGGTGTTCGGGAAGGTCAGGACGCAGGCGTTCGAGTAGTACTGCTTGAGCGACAGGCCGTCGTACGGCGACCACTTGCCGCCGATCAGCCCGCGGTCGCGGAACATCTCGAACCCGTCCCACACGACCTCGCTGGACAGGTCCTCGACGTCGTGCGGCGGCACGTTCTGCCGCAGGACGCCACGGCCCTGCCTGCTGGAACTCGCGAAGATCCCCCCGGAGCGGACCAGGCCCTTGACGTACTCCAGGCCGTAGCCCAGGAGCTGGTTCAGGACCATCTTGGACACCCCGTCGGCGAGTCCGCGTTCGCGGAAGTGCTGGTGCAGCAGCATGTCGACCCGGATGCGGTGCGCTTCGTCCACGCCCGACCGGAAGTAGTGGTCGACGTCGTGGCTGGAGAGTTCCCCTAAAACCGGGTCGTCCGGCTCCCGAGGGCCCTCGACAAAACCCATCCACCGATCCCTACGTCGACACGTCAGCGGCCTTCACTGGTCCTAATGTCGCTGAATAACGGATTTCTCACAAGATTTACGAAAGAAAATTTCGGGTCACGCCGGTCGACGGGCCAGGACGTGCAGGCGTGCGGCGACGTCGCGGAGGGGCGATCGGGTGGCCGCCGCCAGTTCCAGCTCGGCGAGCGCCTCGGCCGCGCCGGGGTTCGACTCCAGCACCGATCCGGGCACCAGGTCGGACACCACGCCGTACCCCTGGAGCAGCTCTACCTTCAGCCCGGTGGCGATGACCAGGGCTTCGAGGCCGTCGATGTCGAACCGGCGCAGCAGCGGGTCCTTCGTGCCCGCGAGCTGGCCCGCGGCGTCGTCGAGCAGGCGGCGGGCGTCGACCAAGCGACCCGCGATGGCCCGGTGCAGCACGGCCGCGAACCGGTTCGCCACCAGCACGGACACCGCGCCACCGGGTGCGGCGGCAGCGGCCAGCGCCGACGCGGCGGCAGCGGCGTCGTCCACGACCTCCAGCAGCCCGTGGCCGAGGACCAGGTCGGCCTCACCCTCGGGCGCGAGGTCGCCGAGGGCGTCGGTGTCGCCCTGGATGGCCGTGATGCGATCGGGCACGCCCGCCTCTCGGGCCCGGCGGTGCAGCGTCGCCAGCGCGTTCGGACTGGGCTCGATGACCGTGACGGCGCAGCCGGCCACGGCGAGGGGCACGGCCCACACGCCCGTGCCGCCGCCGACGTCGAGCACCCTGGGCGGTTGCCCGCCCCGGCGCTCCCGCGCGGCGATCAGCTCGGCGTCGAGCACCCTGTGTACGGCGTCCGGTCGCATGGTCGTAGAGCGTAGAGCGTGCTCCCGGTCGTCCGCGCCGACTGTCGGGGGCCGACCGATGTTCTTCCCCTATCTGGTAAAGACCGTAGGCTGCACCCCGTGCATACGGTCGCAGTGCTGAGCCTCAAGGGTGGCGTGGGCAAGACGACGGTGGCGCTCGGTCTCGCCTCGGCCGCGCTCCGCCGGGGTGTGCGGACGCTGGTGATCGATCTGGATCCTCAGTGCAACGCCACCTCCACCCTGGAACCCGCCGAGACCGAGGCGTCCATCTACGACGTCCTGCGAGAACCGACGCTAGAGGTCATCGAGAGAGCGATCGCGCCGAGCACGTGGGGCGAGGGCGTCGACGTGCTGTCCGGCTCCGAGGACGCGGAGTCACTGAACCACCCCGACCCCGGTCAGACCCGGTTGGGCAGGCTGCGCGAGGCCCTGGGGTTGATCAAGGAGCGGGACGACGACTTCCCGTACCAGCTCGTGCTGCTCGACTGCCCGCCCTCGCTCGGCCAGCTCACCCGCTCCGCGCTCGTCGCGGCCGACCGGGCCCTGCTGATCACCGAGCCGACCATGTTCGCGGTCGCGGGCGTGCAGCGGGCGTTCGAGGCCGTGCAGAACGAGCGGGAGAACAACGCCGACCTCCAGCCGCTGGGCGTCGTGGTGAACCGGGTCCGCCCGCGCTCGCACGAGCACCAGTTCCGCATCGAGGAGCTGCGCGACATCTTCGGTCCGCTGGTGATGCCCGTCGCACTCCCGGACCGGCTGGCCGTCCAGCAGGCGCAGGGCGCGTGCATGCCGATCCACGAGTGGGGCACGCCCGGCGCCCGCGAGGTCGCGCTGGCGTTCAACCTGCTGCTCGCGCGGGTGCTGCGGGTCAGCCGCAGCCGCCGCCGGGCCGTGCACCGCGACTTCGACGATGAGGAGATCCAGGAAGCGGTCGACGCGTGAGCGGTGCCGCTCTGCTCGCCTTCTGCACCGCCGCGGTCCTGCTGACGATCACCCCCGGTCTGGACACCATGATGCTGCTGCGCATGGTGCTCGGCGGGGGTGGGCGCGCGGGTGTCTTCGGCGGGTTCGGCACGACCCTGGGCTGCCTGGTGTGGGGCGCGGCGAGCACCGCGGGCCTCACGGCGCTGCTGGTGGCCTCGCGGTTCGCCTACGACGTGGTGCGCTGGGCGGGTGCGGCGTACCTGCTGTGGCTCGGCGGGTCGGCGCTGTGGAGGTCCTGGCGCGGCCGCACGACGTCAGTGGAGAATCCCCCCGTTCGGGTGACACCGGGGCAGGCCCTGCGGATCGGCTTCACCACGAACGTGCTCAACCCCAAGATCGGCGTGTTCTACCTGAGCCTGCTCCCCCAGTTCCTGCCCACCGACCCGAGCGCGACGGGTTGGGCGGCGCTGCTGGTGGGCATCCACGTGGGCGTCGGGCAGGTGTGGCAGCTCGTCGTGGTCTGGTTGGCGGGACGGGCGGCCGTCGTCCTCACCAGGCCGCGCGTCAAGGAGTGGACGGAGCGCCTGACGGCGTCCGTCCTGATCGGCTTCGGCCTGAAGGTGGCGTTCGACAGCAGTGCCAGAGGGTGACACGGTTTTCCTGGCAGGCCACCGCCTCAACGAGGCGCTGGCGGGCAAAGCGCTGCTCCGTGCGGAGCTGCGCCATCCACGACTGCCCTCCGGGGCCCTGAGCGGGCGTTCGGTGCTCGGGGTGCACACGGTGGGCAAGCACATACTCATGCGGTTCTCCGGCGAGCTGAGCCTGCACAGCCACTTCCGGATGGACGGGGCCTGGCACCTCTACCGGCCGGGCCAGAAGTGGCAGCGGCCCGCCCACCAGGTGCGGGCGATCATCGAGGTGGAGAACCGGATCGCGATCGGGTTCTCCCTGCACGACATGGAGCTCGTCCCGACCTCCGCGGAGGGCTCCCTCGTCGGCCACCTCGGTCCCGACCTGCTCGGCGAGAACTGGTCCGACGCCGACCTGCACGAGGCCGTCCGGCGGCTCTCCGCCGACCCGAGTCGGCAGCTGGGGCCCGCGCTGCTCGACCAGCGCGTGATGGCGGGCGTGGGCAACCTCTACAAGACCGAGGTGTGCTTCATGCTCGGCGTGTCGCCCTGGGCGCCCGTGTCGGCCGTGAACGCGGTCGAGGCCGTGAAGCTGTCGCGCAAGCTGCTGCTCGCGAACGCGTGGGCGCCGGAGCAGAGCACCACCGGGCAACGCGGACGCGGGCACCAGCACTGGGTGTTCGAACGTGGCGGCAAGCCGTGCCGCAAGTGCGGCGACCGGATCAGGGTCGAGACCCAGGGCGACGACTACATGGCGCGCATCTCGTACTGGTGCCCGACCTGCCAACAGTAGGCTGACCTGGGTCTACTTCCAGGAGGTCGTTCGGTGGTCTACAAGCGCGTGATCCGCAAGGCGTTGTTCCGCTTGCACGGCGGGGACGCGGAGCGGGTCCACGAGACCACCCTCGGCGCCCTGTCGCGGCTGAGTCCGGCACTGCGGTTCAGCACGGGCGCCCGCAACGAGCGCACGGTGTTCGGCGTCAGGTTCCCGAACCCGGTGGGGCTCGCGGCCGGGATGGACAAGGACGGCCGCGCGCTGCCCGCGTGGGCGGCGATGGGGTTCGGGTTCGTCGAGGTCGGCACCGTCACCCGCCACCCGCAGCCGGGCAACCCCCGGCCTCGGCTGTTCCGGCTGCGCGAGAGCGAAGCGATCATCAACCGGATGGGCTTCAACAACGCCGGGGCGCACGCCTTGGCGGCCAGGTTGGACCGGCTGGGGCCCCTGAAGGTGCCGCTGGGGATCAGCCTGGGCAAGTCCAAGGTGACCCCGGTCGAGGAGGCCGTGGAGGACTACTGCGCCTCGCTGCGCGCCCTGTACCGCCGGGGCGACTACTTCGCGGTCAACATCAGCTCGCCGAACACGCCGGGCCTGCGGAGCCTCCAGGACCGGACGGCGTTGACCGAGCTGCTGGGCGAGCTGACGTCCACGGCGGACGAACTGGCGCACGGGGCGGCCCGCAAGCCGATCCTGGTGAAGATCGCGCCGGACCTGACGGACGACGCCATCGCGGAACTGCTGGAGGTCTGCGACCAGCACGGCGTCAGCGGGCTGATCGCCACCAACACCACCCTCGGCCGCGCCGGCCTCGCCCCGTCCGACCAGGGCCTCGCCGGTGAGGCGGGCGGGTTGAGCGGACGCCCGTTGGCCGCGCGGTCCGTCGAGGTGGTGCGGTTCGTCAGCAAGGTGACCGACGGCAAGCTGCCGATCATCGGCGTGGGCGGCATCTTCGGCCCGGACGACGCCCTGCGGATGGTGGACGCCGGAGCCGACCTCGTGCAGGTCTACACCGGGTTCATCTACGAGGGGCCGGGGTTGGTGCGGCGGGTCAACAACGCCCTGCGCGCCGGCTAGGCGGGCCGAGCCGCCCTCAGCCACCGCATCACCGGGTGCAGGATCACGACCAGCAGCGAGCCCCAGACCAGCCCGCCCAACTCCATGCTGCCCAGCTTCATCGTCAGGTCACCGACCCCCGCCACCAGCGCCGCCCCGCCGACCATGGCGTTGGCCGGGTTGGTCAGGTCGACCCGGTTGTCCATCCAGATGCGCACGCCGATGAGACCGATCAGCCCGTAGAGGACGAGGGTCGCGCCACCGAGCACGCC
>DATMCA010000447.1:0-2426 GCA_035559015.1 Umezawaea sp.
CGCCGCCCCCCGAGCGATGGCGCAGCGCCTCCCCCAGCTGAGCGATACGGAGATGCTCGAGGGCGGAGCGCTTGCGATTGACGAAGGCGATGAGGCGGGGGAAGCGGTAGGACCACGTCGGGACCGGCACGTTCTCGGTCCGGAGAGAATCACCGTCCAGGGCGAGCACCGGTTTGGCGTATTGACCGCCCTCCGAGATGTAGTTCCGCGCCTGCATGCGCCGGAAGTCGTCCTGGATGACGGCGAAGACCTGAAAGTCATGCTCCAGCCGTTGACCGTCCCGCTTGTACCAGAGGTACACCTGGTCCACCCCGTACCCGCCCTGCCCCATGTTGACCGTCTCGAGCCGGGGATGCTTGCGCTCGAGGACCGCGCACCAGGCGTGGTCGTTGTCGACCTCATAGCCGAGCGTGAACGAGTCCCCCGAGCAGATCAGACGAACCCGTGCCGGCGGGACGTCGGTCGTGAACTCGTGGTCGTTGCGGAAGCGCTGCGCGTTGGTGCGAAAATAGATCCCCTGCCCGTACATGTCCGGATCGGAGAACCCGGACCGGTTCACCCACCCGAGCAGGGTATCGTAGTCCGTATGCGGCGAGGCCACGGGGAGCCGCACCGGTTTCGCCAGATCGTGCGCGAACAGGACGAAACTGCTCGCCCCCTCGATCAGGACGAGGAGGAGGATCGGAATTCCTATCGTAGCGATGACCCCGAACAGGAAGGACTTCCATCGGGGCAGCGGCCGGTCTGTCATCGGTCCGATCTGGGGAGCACGTCGGAGGCCTCAATGAACCGTGGCACGGTCCGGCCTTGAGTGGGGGAGACCGGAAGCCTAACCTTCGTCACCGTCCCCCGATGCCAGCCGACACAGTAACCCGGGTCAGGCCCTCCCGCCAGAGTCGTGAGGCGGGCCATGACCCCGACCCTGACCGGAGCTTCCGTGTCCGACGCCCACCAGCCGAACGTCGATCTGTCGATCGTGATGCCCTGCCTGAACGAGTCGGATACCATCGGGAGCTGCATCACCAAGGCGAAAGCCGCGCTGGCGACGCTCGACGTGCCCGCCGAGATCGTGATCGCGGACAACGGCAGCACCGACGGGTCCCGCGAGATCGCGCGCGAGCTGGGGGCCCGGGTGGTGCCGGTGACCGAGCGCGGCTACGGCAGCGCGCTGATGGGCGGCATCGCGGCGGCTCGCGGGCGCTGGATCATCATGGGCGATGCGGACGACAGCTACGATTTCGGCGAAGTCCCCAAGTTCGTCCCCAGACTCACCGAAGGCTTCGAGCTGGTCCAGGGCTGCCGTCTCCCGAGCGGCGGCGGACGCATCCTCCCCGGCGCGATGCCCCCGCTCCATCGCTGGTGGGGCAATCCGATGTTCTCCGCGATCGCGCGACGCTGGTTCGGCGTGCCCATTCACGACATCTACTGCGGGATGCGGGGGTTCTCCAAGGACCTCTACCAGCGGATCGATCTGCGCTGCACGGGCATGGAGTTCGCCACCGAGATGGTCATCAAGGCGGCGCTGTTCAAGGCCTCGATCGCCGAGGTGCCGATCACCCTGCACCCGGACGGCCGGAAGAAGCACGCCCCGCACCTCCGAACCTTCCGCGACGGATGGCGGACGCTGCGCTTCTTCCTGCTGTGCACGCCGCGCTGGCTCTATCTGGTGCCCGGCATTCTGCTGATCCTCGCGGGCCTGATGGGCTACGCCATCGCCATGCCGGGCCTGCGAATCGGCGGCGTTCACTTCGACGTACATACCCTTCTGTTCGCCAGCCTCGGCCTGATCGTGGGGTTTCAGGCCGTGGCGTTCGGTGTGCTCGCCCGGATGTTCGCCACCACCAACCGCCTGCTCCCCAAGGATCCGACACTCGAGCGGCTCTACGGGTACATCGACCTCGAGCGCGGGCTGCTGGTGGGTGCTACCCTGCTGGTCGCGGGCGCCGCGTTGCTCGCCGGCGCCGTCATCAAATGGTGGGAGACGGGCTTCGGCCCGCTGGACTACCCGCAGACCATGCGCTGGGTGATCCCTGGCGCCACGGCGGTCACCATCGGGTGCCAGACCGTCTTCGCGAGCTTCTTCGCCAGTATGCTCGGCCTGCAACGCCGATGAGCCTGGTCGCGAGCCTGCACCGGCGGTTCGCCCAGACCTCGCGCCGCCAGGCCCTGGCCGCGGCCGTCGCGCAGCTGTTGCCCGCGGGCGCCCGAACGCTCGACCTGGGCTGCGGCGACGGCACGCTCGCCGAGCTGGTGCTGCAGGCGCGCCCGGATGTCCGGATCGTGGGCGTCGACCCGCTGGCTCGGAGCTGCGGCCTGCCCTTCGCCCGCTGCGACGGCGCCCGGCTGCCCTTCCGCGCCGGTGCGTTCGACGCCGTCCTGCTGCTCGACGTCGTGCATCACGCCGCGTCCCCGCGAGGCCTGCTGGG
>DATMCA010000448.1:0-10434 GCA_035559015.1 Umezawaea sp.
AGGCGCGCCGCAGCACCACGCTCAGCGCGAACGTGAGGACGGACACAGCGGCGGCCAGCACGCCGACACCGACGACGACCCGCAGTTCCACGAGCGACGGCACGGGCGGCAAGCCCCCGCCGTTCGCGCGCAGGATCGCCGAGCCCACCGGGATCACCACCGCCGCGGCGACCAGGCCGGAGGCGAACGAGACCGCGCCGACCAAGGCAGCCCGACGCGACGGCGTGCCGACGTCGTCACGACGGGCGAACCGCGCGGCCACCACGGCCAGCGCCGGCAGCCCGAGGACCAGACCGACGAGCAGGCTCTCCGGCGACCGGCCGCCCACGGTCGAACCGGGTCCGACGTCGCCGGACCCGGTGATGGTCACCGTCCCGTTCGACTCGACGACCCCGGCCGCCCGGTGCTGCTTCTCCCAGTCCGTGCCGCCCGACTCGCCGAGCTGCGTGCCGGTCCACCCGGTGACGGGAGCGCCGTCCACCTCGACGCCGTCGAACACACCGGTGGCCTGGGTGAAGCGGGTCTGCCCCGCGGTGGCCCCGAGCGCGGTCGGCACGAGCGTCAGGTCGCCCGGTGACGTCACGAGCAGTCCGACCCGGACGGTCTCCGGGAGCCCCGGCAGCTCGGCGGTGCCGACGGTCGTCCACCGCTGACCATCGGTCGACTCCTCGCCGGTGACGACGTCGCCCTCGCGGGTCAGGCGCAGCCAGCGCGGCGCCGACAACGGGCCGGGGCCGCCCGCGGTGTCGTGGACGTAGTCGTGCTGCATCCGCACGCCGTGCTCGCCGGTCATCACCAGCGCGGCGTAGGACGAGCCGGGTGAGGTGCCGTCCTTGATGATCAGACCGGCCTTCGCCCACGGCACGAGGCCTTCGACGATCTCGTCGTGGTTCGGCGGCGGGTAGGTGATGACGCCGGTCATCGACGTCAGGCGGGCGGTGATGGTCCCCTCGCGGCCCAGCTGCCGGTGCGCGAACGTGAACTGGTCGCTCACCGCGGTGCCCGCCGGGCCGGCGGGGTCGGCGGGGCACTCGACCTCGACGTTCCCGGCGCTGCACGACGACCGGTCGGCGAAGGCGAGCAGCAGTCCCGGCAGGACGGTGAGCAGGGTGGCGACTACGACGGCGGTGACCCGGCCACGGGTGCGGAACCCGTTCCAGGCTCTGGTGGTGTTCACGGCGGGAGTTCTACGGGGACGGCGGTGACACGGTCCGAACCGCCGCTGTCATCCCGCTGTTAGGTCCGGCGGGGCATCCTGGGCCGATGGACCAACCACGTCACCCGGCCCTGCGGGTGCGGGCGCGCTTCACCGCGCTGTACGCCGTGCTGTTCCTCGTCTCGGGGATCGGCCTGCTGGCGCTGACCTACCTGCTGGTGGGCACCGAGGTGAGCGTGCCCGCGGAACAGGGGTCGTTGAGACCGGAGGTCCTGCCCAGGCCGCCCGCCGAATCGGTGTGGCCGCGCCAACTCCTGGTGGGCTCGCTGATCGCCCTGGCCGTGATGGGCGCGCTGTCCGTCCTGATGGGCAAGATCGCCGCCGGTCGGGTGCTGCGCCCGCTGCGCTCCATCACGGCGGCCACGCGGCGGATCACCGCCGACAACCTGCACCAGCGGCTGGCCGCGCCCGGTCCCGACGACGAGGTGAAGGACCTCGCCGACACCATCGACGGCCTGCTGGAACGCCTGGAGACCTCGTTCGCCGCGCAGCGCCGGTTCATCGCCAACACCTCGCACGAGTTGCGCACGCCGCTGGCCACGATGCGGGCGTCACTGGACGTGGCCGTGGCGAAACCCGAGCCGCAGGCGCAGACCGTGGCGCTGGCCGACCGGCTGCGCACCGAGCTGGACCGGGTCGACGAACTGCTGGAGGGCCTGCTGGTCCTGGCCCGCGCGCAGCACGGCGTGCTGGCCGACCGAGTCCAGGTCTCCCTCGCCGCGCTCGCGTCCGAAGCCTTCACCGCGCGTGCGGAAGCCATGTCCGCCAAGGGACTCGTGCTGGACGTCAGCGCGGTCACGGGCGGCGCGCTGACCGTCGGCAACGCCGCCCTGCTGACCCGCATGGTGGAGAACGTCGTCGACAACGCGGTCGTGCACAACACCGACGGCGGCTGGATCCACGTCACGGCCGGGACCGACGCGCGGCTCGTCGTCGAGACCGGCGGCCCCGTGCTCGACCCGGACCACGTCGCCCGGCTCGCCCAGCCGTTCCAGCGGCTCGGCGCCGACCGCACGGGATCCGACACCGGCAGCGGCCTCGGCCTGTCGATCGTGTCGGCCATCGCCGGTGCCCACGGCGGCAGGCTCGACCTGTGCGCCCGGCCCGAGGGCGGCCTGCGCGTCACCCTGTCGCTGCCATGAGGGTCCTGGTGGTGGAGGACGCGCGCACGCTCGCCGCCGTCGTCGCGGAAGGCCTGCGGGACCAGGGGATGGCCGTCGACATCGCCCACGACGGCCTGGCCGCCGCGGCAAAGCTGGACGTCAACGCCTACGACGTGGTCGTGCTCGACCGCGACCTGCCGGGCGTGCACGGCGACGTCCTGTGCCAGATGATCACCGAACGGGACGACCGCGCGATGGTCCTGATGCTCACCGCCGCGGGCTCACCGGGGGACCGGGTCAGCGGCCTCACCCTGGGCGCCGACGACTACCTGGCGAAACCGTTCCACTTCCCCGAACTCGTCCTGCGCGTCCGCTCACTGGCCCGCCGCCGCCCCGCCGCCCGCGGCCGAACCCTGCGCGCGGCGGGCGTGGAACTCGACCCGGTCCGCCGCACCGCGACCCGCGACGGCACGCGCCTGGACCTGTCCGTGAAGGAGTTCGCCGTCCTGGAGACCCTGCTCCACGCGACCCCCGCCCACCTGAGCGCCGAGGCCCTGCTGGAACGGGTGTGGGACGAGCACGCCGACCCGTTCACCAACACCGTGACCGTCACGATCGGCCGCCTGCGCCGCAAGCTCGGCGCACCGCCGGTCATCTTCACCACCGCGGGCGTCGGCTACCGGATCGGGGATCCGGCCGGCTGAGCCGGTCCCTCGTCCTCGGGGTGGGACAGGTGCTTGCCTCCCCAGCCGACGAGCGGTCGCAGCGCGTCGATCAGCTCCTCACCGCGGGACGAGGGGCGGTAGAGGATCTGGACCGGGGTCGTCGGGACCACCTCGCGCAGCAGCAGGCCGAGCGACTCCAGTTCCTTGAGGCGCTGGGACAGCAGCCGGTCCGAGATGCCGTCGACCAGCCTGCGGTACTCGCCGAAGCGGCGGGCTCCGCGCGTGCCCGCCATCAGGACCGCGCCGGTCCAGCGCCTGCCGACGAACTCCAGCACGGTCTGCATCCGCCCGCACTCCGCCGCATCGGGGTCGTGGGGGAGCGTGGTCGCCGTCAGCCGGGTCGCGGGAGTCTTCACTTATCCAAAGTAAGTAGCTAATGGGTCGTTTGGCAAGGCCGGTCGCGACTCCGAGACTGGGATCATGTTCATCACCACCGTGGTCGTGTCCGCGCTGCTCAGCGCCCTCCTCTTCGTCTCGGCCGGGGGCAAGTTGGCCCGTCAGGAAATGCAACTGGTGACGATGCGCAGGGTCGGTTTCCCCGAGGACAAGCTCTGGCTCCTGGCCGCCGCGGAGATCGCCGGTGGCGTCGGCCTCGTGGTGGGCCTGTCCTGGTGGCCGATCGGGGTCGCCGCCGCGATCGGCGTGATCGCCTACTTCCTCGGCGCGATCGCGTCCCACCTCCGCGTTCACGACCGGAACGTCACAGCCCCCGCCGTGCCGCTGCTCTTCGCCGTCGTCGCGCTGGCCCTGAGGCTCCTGACCAGCTGATACCGGTTTTTGTCGGACCCCGCCGGCATCCTGATCACCATGGACATCGACCGGTTCTGGGCGCTGATCGCAGCCGCCCGCGCCCAAGCAGCCGACCCCACCGACGCGGAGGAGGTCGCCGACCGGGTGGGCGCGCTGCTCGCCGCGTACCCGCCCGAGGAGATCGTCGCCGCCCAGCGGATCCTCTCCGGTATCTACGCCGACTCGTACCGCAACCCGCTCTGGGCGGCGGCGTACCTGATCAACGGCGGCTGCTCCGATGACGGCTTCGACTACTTCCGCGGCTGGCTCGTCGCCCAGGGCCGCGAGGTGCACGACCGGGCGGTGGCCGACCCGGACTCGCTGGCCGAGGTGCCTGTCGTCATCGCCGCCGCCTCGGAGGGCTACGAGATGGAGGGCGAGGACATGCTCGGGTTCGCCTGGAGGGCGTACACCAAGGCGACGGGCGAGCAGATGCCGGAGGACGCGAGTTCGGTCAGCTACCCCGATCTGGACCCCGCCTGGGACTTCGACTTCGACGACCGGACCGAGATGGCCCGAAGACTGCCCCGGCTCACCGCCCTCTACGAGGCCTGACCGGGCGCCGCACCCGCGCGCAGCCCGTCGATGACGAGGTCGAGCATCCGGCTCGCCCGCGCGGCCTGGTCGTCGCCGGGCTCGATGCGCCACAGGAAACCCACCAGGAGCAGCAGGTCGTCCGGGTCGACGCCGGGTCGCACGCTGCCGGCGTCCTCGCACGCCTTGAGCAGCAGCGCCATGGCGTCGGTGATCGGACCGTAGGTCTCGCTCACCAGGTCGTGGCTCTGGACGGCCCGCATCACCTCCAGCATCCCGTGCTTGAGCCGCACGTACTCCGCCAGCCGTTCGATCCAGGTCCGCAACGCGACCAGAGGGGGGTGGTCCCGCAGCAGGTCGGGCGCGAAGTCCACCAGCAGTTGGACGTCGTGCCGGTAGACGGCGAGCACGAGCGCTTCCCGGTTGGGGAAGTGCCGGTAGAGCGTGCCGGGGCCGACGCCGGCGGCTTTGGCGATCGAGTTCAGGGAGGCGTCGCCCGTCGCCAGCAGGGCTTCGCGCGCGACCTCCAGGATGCGGTCGCGGTTCTGCCGCGCGTCCGCCCGCCGGGGTCCGGTCATGATGCCTCCGCCATGCCTCGATGTGGCGTACCGGAGAGGTCTCCGGTAGTGTTGCCGATGACCGGAGAGGTCTCCGGTTCCTATCGTACTGGAGGGCATCGTGCACTACGTCAAGCTGGGCCGCACCGGCCTGGACGTCTCACCCGTAGCGCTGGGCTGCATGACCTACGGCGACCCGGCCCGCGGCCACCCGGTCTGGTCACTGGCCGAGGAGAGCAGCCGCCCGCTGATCAGGCAGGCCGTCGAGGCGGGCATCAACTTCTTCGACACCGCGAACATGTACTCGCAGGGCTCCAGCGAGGAGATCGTCGGCCGTGCGCTGAAGGACTTCGCCGACCGCGACGCCGTCGTCATCGCCACCAAGCTCCGCCACGTGATGCGCAGCGGTCCCAACGGCCAGGGCCTGTCCCGCAAGGCGATCTTCGCCGAACTGGACCACAGCCTGCGCAGGCTCGGCACCGACTACGTCGACCTCTACCAGATCCACCGCCTGGACAACTCGACGCCGATCGAGGAGACCCTCGAAGCGCTGCACGACGTGGTCAAGTCCGGCAAGGTCCGCTACCTCGGCGCCTCCTCCATGCACGCCTGGGAGTTCAGCAAGGCCCTGCACCTGCAGAGCAGGCACGGCTGGGCGCGGTTTGTGTCGATGCAGGACCACTACAACCTCCTCGCCCGCGAGGAGGAGCGCGAGATGCTGCCGCTGTGCGCGGACGAGGGCGTCGGCACCATCCCGTGGAGCCCACTGGCCCGCGGCCGCCTGGTCCGGCGCAACGACGACGCGACCGACCGTTCAGGCAGCGACCCGTTCGCCGACATGCTCTACACCCAGCAGGTCAGCGACCGAGCCATCATCGACGCCGTCGCCACCATCGCCGAGCAGCGCGGCGTCAGCCGCGCCCAGGTCGCCCTCGCGTGGCTTCGCCACAACCCCGTCGTCACCGCCCCACTGGTCGGTGCCAGCAAGCCGTCACACATCGAGGACGCCATCGCATCCCTTGACATCGAACTGACCGACGCCGAGATCCACGCCCTAGAAGCCCCGTACACGCCCCGCCACGACTTCCAGGGCATCTCCGACGACGCGCAACTCCGCCGCATCTCGGCCAGGATCGGCATCACTCCCGCCGCCTGACCGATTACTTTGGGCTTCCGCCACGGTCTACACCGGTGAGACCGCGACGATTGGAGCCCCCGTGCCCGACCTGATCGACTTCACCCCGGCCGTCCGGCAGTTGGTGCACCTGCTGTCGGGCGTGACGGACGACCAGCTCACCGCCCGCACCCCGTGCGACGAGTACACCGTCGGCGACCTGGTCGACCACATCGACAACTTCGCCCAAGCCTTCACGGCCGCCGCCACCAAGAACTTCGGCGAGCAGACCACCGCCACCCCCGACCCCGGCGCGGCCAACCTCGGCCCGGACTGGCGCACCCGCGTCCCGGCCCGCCTGGAGGCCCTCGCGTACGCTTGGGCCAAACCCGACGCCTGGGAGGGTGACACCCAGGCGGGCGGCGTCACGTTCCCCGCCACAGTCATGGGCAGGTTCGCCCTCGACGAGGTCGTCATCCACGGCTGGGACCTCGCCCGCGCCACCGGCCAACCCTTCACCTGCGACCAGCGGTCACTCGACGTCCTGGAACCCCTGGTCACCCCACAACCCAACGGCGACCCCAGCGGCCCCTTCGGCCCACCCGTCACCGTCCCCGCGGACGCCCCCCAACTCGACCGCGTCCTCGGCTACACCGGCCGCGACCCCCGCTGGACGGCGGCCTGACTCCGTCACGCCCCGAACAGCGCCGCCACCAACGCCTCGGGGGGCGTCGTCACCGGCCGATCGCTCACCTGACCGTCGCCCAGTTCGACCACCCGCCACACCCCGTCGGCGCGCAGCACGAAGTCCACCGTCACGAAAGGCGACCCGGACTTCGCGACCGCCGTCGCCACCACGTCCACCGACGGCGTCCCGACCACGTCGTGCGGGGTGTCCGGGTGCGCGCCGACGAGCACGCACTCGCCGCCGACCCACCACGTCCGAACCTCGGCCGCGGTGAACTCCTCGAACCGCCGCAGCACGAACCCGCCCGCGAACTCGTCGTCGCGCAACTCCGCGAACCGCCGGGCCACAGCCCACGCCGCCTCGCCGTCGGCCACCTCCGGGATGAATGCGGCCTCGTGCCAGTGGTGCTTCATCGACTTCGTGTAGTCGCGCAACACCGCCGGACCGGCGCCCAACTCACGCCGTGCCACGTCGAAGCCACTCCGGTCGGCCCCCTCGGTCCACACCGACTCGGGCGACACCGCGGCCAGGTCCGACCACCACCCCGGCAACTCGTGCGCCCGCCGGTACTGCTCGGCGCTCGTGCGCAGCACGACACCCCGCCGCGCCAACGCCTCGCCGAACCGGGCGTAGTGACCGGCCCGCAGCATCCACCCCCGGTACACGGCGTCGTCGTCCGCCGGCACCCCCGCGACCGCCCGGTCCACCTCGCCGCCACGGGCCAGCACGTCGTGGTCGACCACCGCGACGGCCACCCCGAGATCCCGCGCGGCCCGAGCCTCCGCCGCGAAGTGCTCGTCGGGACGTTTCGGGCGCAGGGGATCGGCGGGGACGAGCAGCAGCATGGCCAGAGGCTAGACCTGGCCGGGGTGTGATGCCCGACCCGCTCAGCTCACAGCTGGAAGTACGGCGACACCCAGTAGTAACTGTCGTGCCAGGTGTCCGTCGGGAATCCGCCACCGTCCCCGTAGTGGTACACGCCGGCGCCGCTGACCCCGTTGTGCGGCGCGGAGAACGGCGCCGACACCACCGTCCCGGTGAAGAAGTCCTCCGTCGACGCGTAACCACCCGCGGGCGTGTAGTACGACACCACGTAGTCCGCCCCGGCGGTCACCGGAACCGGCGTATCGAACAGGATCCGCGTACCCGTCCCCACCTTCTCACCCAACAGCTCACCCGCACCCGACCACACCCGCGCGGTTACCGGCCCGGTGTACGTCCCGCGGTGCAGGGCGATCCCAGGCACCACCCCATCCCGATCGAACCTCGTCCGCATCCCCAACTCCACCGGCTGCACATCCGAGTCCGGCACCGCGACCCCGTCCGGCAACAGGAAGTAGCAAGTGCAGCCGACCGGCGGAGGAGTCCCCGCACCGCCGACGTGCACCGTGATCGGACTGGACCACAAACCGGTCGTGGACGCCGTGGACGCCCGGCTCACGATCGTCACGTCACCCGCCTCCACCGGCGTGTAGACGTACCGCCAACTCTCCGTGGTACCCACCTCGAACCACGTGTCCCCGCCGTCCACGCTCAGCTCAACGGAAACGATCCCACCCGCCTCACCGTTGAACGCGATCCCCGTGATCAACACCGGGATGCCGACCTCCAACCCCGCCCCGACCGTAGGCGTGGCCACCACCGTCCGCGGGTTGTCCGCCGCGTACGCGGTTCCGGACAGGACCAACGCCAGCGCGGCGACCAGCACGACCAGCCTGGTTAACCAGGACATGCGCCCTCCCAAGACATACAGGGGACGGCCGACCCGCCCCCTGTGGTGATCGCGATTCGCCGGCGGCGCGCTACCGCATTCGAGCGATCACCCAGGGAGACACGGGAACCCGAGTGGCCGGGGCCCGCGACAGGGCCCGGCCACCGGATCAGCTCACCGGCACCGGGTTCGCGTAGTACTCCTGCACGCGGGTGATCCAGTAGTACCCGTCCGTCGGCGCGTCCACCGGCACCGCGGGGGTGTTGGCGGGCTGCGGCACTCCACGTGTAGCCGTGCCCACACCAGCCCCCATCAGGATCGACACGATCCCCGCGTCCGCCGCCTCCTGGAAGTGCGCCCCCCAAGTCACCGCGTTCCCGCTGACCGTCAGCTTCGGGTCGCGCCACTCGTTGCGGGTGAAGTACTCCAGCCGTCCACCGGTCGCCGTGAACGTGTCACCGAAGAAGAACGTCGACGCGGAGTCCTCACACCGCTGCGACTCGTTCGGCAGAGCCGGGAACCGCCCGGACGCGTTGTACTCCACCGGACTGGTCCGGCTGGTGCCGTTGATGTGGCCGACCGGGACCTGCCACAGCACCACCGGCAGCGACAGCGTCTGCTTCAACGTCTTCGCGAACAGCAGGTAGTTGTTCCACAGGTCGTTGTTCCAGAACCACGTCGCCCGAGCCGGATCCGCCGCGAGGGCCGGTTCCGCGCACATCGCGTCGAGGCCGTACTTGTCGATCGACACGAACTCCGCCGCGTACCCGACGCCCGCCTTCAACGCGAAGGTGGCGTTGGCGCGGGCGTTGTCGACGATGCGCTGCTTGCCCGCCTCGAACCCGAACGCCTCCGTCGAGTGCACGATCCCGTTGCCCGGCGCGCCGGGGGCGGCCCACAGGTTGAGCTGCCAGCCCAGGAAGCTGTTGGGCGTGTGCTTCTTCAACGAGTAGTTCACCGCCTTGACGAACCCGGTGAGGGTGTTCGGGAAGTCGGGGTCCACGCCGCGCACCAGTGCGCCGGAGTCGTAGGCCCCGCTGGTGGCCGCGGGCATCCGGTCGGGGTCGCCGCCGTAGGTCGCCGCGTACTGCTGGAGCAGGTACCCGAGGGTGTCCGGCTCGATCACGTACCCGACCTTGCCCGACCCCATGATGTTCGTGGCGGTCTGCGCGATCTCCTTGAGGCCGCCGAAGACCTGGTTCACGTAGGCCGAGCTCTGCAGGTTCGACCACATCACGCTCGGCTGGTCGCTGTTGCCGCCCATGGCGTACACCACGAACACCGGCGTGAGCCCGTTCGCCTTGCTCTTGCCCGCCAGCCGTTCGGCGCGCGACTTCCACTCGCTGATCTGCTGGCCGCCGTTGAGGTACAGGTACCCGTAGTCGACGTTCTCGCCCTCGGGGAACCGCGGCTTCACCTTGGTGAAGAACCGGTCCGTGCCGTCGAACGGCTCGTAGACCGTGCCGACCGACAGGTACGACGGGTGCCACCCGGCTGGCGGTTGACCGCCCGCGTCGGTCTTCACCACTGCCGCGCCGGCCCCGGACAGGTTCCCGGCCGCGTCCTTGGCCCGCACGGTGAAGGTGAACGACGTGTCCGGCGCCAGGCCTTCCACGGTCGCGCTCGTGCCGCTCACGGTCGCCGCGGGCAACCCGCCCCGGTAGACCTCGTACCCCGTGACGCCCACGTTGTCCGTCGAGGCGTTCCACGCCAACGACACCGAGTTCGCCGTCTTCGCCGTGGACCGGACGTTTTGCGGGGTGGACGGCGCGACCGTGTCGTCCGGCGTGCTGCCGTCGCACGCCTTGCCGTTCAGCTTGCAGTTCGACGGCACCGCGGCCGCCCCGCCGGGCGACCCGTTGAACCCGAACGCCGCCGTCTGCCCCGGCGCCACCGTCCCGTTCCACCCCTTGTCGGTGAAGGTGAAGTGGGTGCCCGCCTGGGTCATCGCGGCGTCCCAGAAACTACCGATCGCCGTGCCCGCCGGCAGGTCGAAC
>DATMCA010000449.1:0-2884 GCA_035559015.1 Umezawaea sp.
CCCTCCACGAGGTCACCGACCACCGGCGTGCCGGAGATGGGGACCGTCAGCACGGTGGCCCCGAACATCCACCACGACGGCGGCTGGCTGTTGGGCTGGATGAAGGAGTTGGCCCCGACCTTCGCGCCGCCGGTGTTGTCCCAGTCGACGGCGCTGAAGTTCATGAGGTCGGTGCCGGAGAGGAAGCCGGAGCCGTTCGAGGTCTGGCGCACGACGAACGACGGCCGACCCTCGAATGCCCGGAACGGGTTCTGGTCCGCGAGCAGGTCGGCGTCGATCGCCGTCGCCAGCCGGTAGGCGTCCTGGACGTCGGCGAAGTCGGTGAGCAGCGGGTACGGGTACCCCTTGTTCGTCGTCGATCCGCTCATGCGAAGTAGTCCGAAATCTTGATCGCGGAAAGGGCCATGTACGTGGCGACGTAGGTGGCCGCCGTGTTGTTGAGCGTCAGCGCGATGGAGCAGCGGGTCGGGGTGGTCGGGTCGGTGACGATGACCGGGGCCGTCAGGTGCACTGTGCCGCCCGCGTCCGCGCCGGTGTGCGCCGGGTTGGACCTCATGGAGACGATGTTCGCGTTCGCGGGTCCGTTGATCTGCGCCCATAGCCAGTCGCTGGCCGCCGGGGACAGGGCCAGCTCGTACGTGACCATCCAGATCCCGACGCCCAGGTAGATGCTGGTGGCGTCGAGGCCCAGGTCGGTGGGGGTGCCGACGTTGAACTCGACGGCCTGGAACGGCGGGAGGAAGGCGGAAGAGTTGGTGATCTGCTGGTTGGTGGAGCTGATCCGTACGCGCGGGAACAGTCCGGCCAGGGCGACCAGCGGGTCCAGGGCGGTCATCGCGGTGTCGACGGCGTCGGCGAGGGATTCGAGCGCGGTCTGGTCGGGGTAGGTGATGGCCGGGTCGTTGCACATCGGGTCGGTGGTGGCAGGGATGGGCAGGTGGTTCGACATCGTCGCCACGTTTTGGATCTTGGCGGAGACGGAGCCGGAGACCGTCGACTCGTCCCGGCCGAGGAACCCGACACTCGTACCGGCGGTGTAGTTCGTCAGCCCGCTGTCCGTCGTCACGGCCATCCAGCCGCCCGGCTGGTCCGTGTTCAGCGCCCACAACTTGAGCTGCAACACGTTCGTCTGAAGCGCCTGCGACCAGCGGGCCGAGAACCGCAGGTTGTAGAACGTGTTCGCCACATACGTCAGACCGGTCGAGATCGTCGCGATAGTCGACAGGCCGCCGCCGATCACCTTGGAGAAGCGCAGCGAGATGGCCCCGCCCGTCGCGACCATCATCGTGCCGATGTAGTAGTTGCTCGTGCTCGCCCACTTCGCGACGAAGCCGACCGTGGCCAGGTTGGTCGCCGGGATCGCCGTCAGCGCCACCTGGCCGGTGATGTCGACGTCCTGGGTCAGGTTGTCGATGTAGCCGTAGAAGTTGCCAGCGGCGTTCATGGCGATTGTGGCGACGTTCGGCGCGACGGAGAACTGGGAGGCCGACGCGTTGATGCTGTACACCTGCCCCGACGTGGCCGTGCCCAGCCCACCGGCGACGGTCCGGCCGAACGTGTCGGTGTAGCCGGTCGTGATGCTCATCCGCGCCCCCTCATGTGGTCAGGGTATCGAGAGGGTAGGTGCCGCAGAACTGGAGAAACCCCGTCGTGGACGAATCGTAGATGCGCAACACCCCGGCGGCGTCGACATGCAGGGCGGGGCGGGTCGCGCCCTGCGCGGCGATGCACACGATGATCTCCCCGTTCGGCACGGGAAGCCCCGCGACGATGGCCGCGCCCGCGCCCTGCACGGCGGCGTTGTTGAGCTGCCCGACGATCTGCACCTCGGTCGCGGTGCGCCGCCACTGCCCAGGGCTTCCGGCCCGGTCGGTCCACCCGTTCTGGTAGCCGAGGTCGTTCATCAGGTTCCAGCCGTTCACGGCGGACGTGGGGCCGAGGATCAGCCAGGAGGAGTCCTGCCGGAACACAGCGACAACATCCCCGACGATCGGCGCGTACGAGGTGATCACTCCGACGCCTGCGGTGAACTCGCCGCCCGAGATCGTGATGGTGATCGAGCTGCTGCTGACGGCGGTGATCGTGGCGGTGCGCATGCCGTTGGGGATCCCGGCAGCCTTCTGCGTCTGGTGCGCCAGCTTCGTGGTCATGAGGTCGTCACCGGGGCGTAGGCGCGCAGACTCAAGGACATGTCTCCGGTCTCTCGCAGCGGCAGGGTGAACCCGGCGATGACCTGCGTGCTCGATGCGCCTTCGGCCTCCCCCTGTACGAGGTCGCCCAGCTCGATCGAGGCGTCCGGGACGATCGACACCGGATCCCAGGTCTGGGTGATGGCGGTGGCGGACTTCAGCGTGTTCGTGGCGGCCTGCACGCACTGGGACTGCGTCAGGGCGGACTGGTTCTGGATGAGCAGCGGCTTGCGGCCGAAGTTGCCCAGGTAGTACGTCGGCGACGCCGGGTCGAGGTCCCGGACGATGGCGTGCACGGGGGCGGTGCCGTCCTGCCGCTCCGACGTGAAGATCACCGAGTTGTAGACGCCGGTGCGGGACACGGTGATCGTCCAGTCGGCGACCGCGCCGAGCGCGCCCGGGGTGAGGCCGGTGCCGTCGGTGAGGGTGAGCTGCGCGGTCTGGCCCGGGTTGGTCCAGGGGGTGAGGCGCTGCACGAAGCTGCCGTCGGCGAGCGGGTACCACAGCATGGCGACGGTGGCGGACATGTCGTCGAGGGCCTGCGCCCGGTCGGACTGCCACGCGATGGGGGGGATCTTCACGCCGGTCAGGTCGGAGACGCCGAACACGGCGTCGGGCAATGCGCCGGTGATCAGCCGCCGGAACTCGGTGGTGATCGTGTTGGTCGGGACCGACGACTGCGGGGTTTCGAAGAT
>DATMCA010000450.1:0-18292 GCA_035559015.1 Umezawaea sp.
GCCGAGCACGTTGATGTTGTTGTCGCAAACGCCCACGACGGCGTTGACGTTGTGCAGCACGTCGGTGTTGTTCAGGTTGAGCAGTCCGACCTGACCGAAGTCGCTGTGGTCGACGCTGTCCACGTTGCCCACAACGGGAGACGCGGAAGCCGCGCCACCGAGAGCCATCAGACCTGCTGCGGTGGCCAGGGCCACCGTACCGAACTTCTTCAACACGGAGAACTCCCCAAAAGAAATCTAGATACCGACCCAAAGGGCAATCGCTTGAGTTAATCCCTAACTTTAGGATCACCCACCGAGCCTCGAACATTGACCCCATCAGAATGAGGGCCTATCCAAGGAATCGAACCGCAACAAAGCGATACGATTGCCGTGGGACGAACATACATGCCCCCTGGGTACAAATCCACTCGGTGACACCATCGTGTGGGCCCTGCTCGCACAGTGAGTATTCGGCCACCTATTCGGGTGACCCACGGATGCCATAACGGCTGACGCGACAATGCTTCGTAGCTGAATTAGCAGGTCCGGCCGTCCGGCCGTTACCGGAACGCGATCAACGGCCGGTTCCGGCAGCGCGGCCGAGCGGTCGAAAACGCCCTGGGACGCGCGGCAGGGCGTGAGGAGAAGGTGCGAGGCCGTGGACCGGCGGTCCGTCGAGGCCGGATTCCGGCGGCGCGGCCGGAGAAGAGGAGGCGCCGGGACTGCGGTCTGGCGCCGGCGACAGGCACGACCGCCGGGGAACGTGGCGACCGTCCGAAGCGGATCGCCGCCGGATCACCCGCGGGCACCGTCCCTGTTGGGGCATCGACCAACAACGGGAAGCAGAACGACGCCACCGGAGACAGCGGCAACACGACCACTGCGCACAGCGGCCGCCGCCACCCTCCGCAGAACACGACCTCGGCGGCCAGACATCGGCCGGCCGGTGACCCGCTCCCGACGCCCCACCGGCCGGCACCTCTCGTCCGAACGCGACCCAGGCAGCCGGGCATCGGCCGGCCACCTACTTGCTCCCGGCAACTCGCCAGTCGACACCGCCGGCAGGACGCGGCCCTCGCGCGGCGGCTCGGCGTCCGCTCGACCGCCCACGGCGGGAGCCCGGCCGTCGTCCGTCAGCTCGCCGCCCGGCGGGTGCCGCACGGGTCGACATCACCGTTGCGAGCACCGCTGCTGCGAGCCGTGGGGGAGTCTTCGGGAACTTCTTCGGAGCCCACCCCCGCTGGCGCGGCGATCTGCGGCTCGCGACCGGGGTGGCCGGACCCGGCGGTTTCGCTCGGCGCCCGGCCAACCGGTCGTCTCACATCATCCTGCGGTCACGGCGGCCGAACCGGCTCGCCGCGCGGGGTCACCAGCCGGACGAACCGAAGGCACCCTCGATCGACGAAGTGGCACCGTCGGGCCCGGCCGTGTCGACGACGCTGATGTAGGTGACCTCGCCGTCCTCGTCGACCGTGGCGTACGTCCACTCGCTGGCGGCACCCTCAGGACCCGCGATCGAGTGGAGCTCGTAGAACGCGCCGTGGTAACCGCCGTGGCCGTAGCCGCCGTAGCCGTAGCCGTCGTCGGTCGCGGCGTGCACCACGTCCGAGGTGGCGCCGTGGGGACCCGCCGTGGCGTCGACGGCCTGGTACGCGTCGGCCATGGCGATGCCGGTGGTGCCGAGGGCGAGGGGCATTGCCAACGCGCAGGCCGCGGCCACGCGACGGAAGGAAATCATCAGAGCTGGCTCCTTGGTGATCAGTGAATCCTCTTGTGCGGCAACGACATCCGGCTGACGGGCGAGCCGTCTGCCAGGTCGACGCCCTTTTCATGCTGCCGCTGCCCGCCGGGCCCGCACGGTGAAACACAGTGATACAAGTCATACGAAAAGGCCGCGCGCACCCCTCAAGCCGGACGAGTCGGCCGCTTGACGTTGGAAGATCGACATCTGCGGCCGGAGTTCGGTGGGCACCGCCGGAGCGGAGTTCACCTGGATGAACGACGACGGCGGACGCGACTTCCGTTCACGAACTCCGCGGATCACCGGACTTGGCCGTCCACCCCGGACCCCGCTGAACCCAGTCCGAGCCGACGAGGTGGACCGGCGGTGCCCGGAACACCCCCGGCAATCCACCGGGGCGGATCTCGGGAGAAGGAGACGGCGTCGGCCGCCGGATTCTGAAGTTATTGCGCGAAATTCACCCTTGCCCACATTGCTTCTCCTCGGCAAGTAACGAATTTCCCGCCTGACGGCCCATCACCCCCACCTGCGCCGACCACCCGGCGCGACACCCACACAGGTGACGCTGATCCGCGCCGTCACGCACAGTGCCACCAATCGGAAAATTAGAGGTCAGAACGGTTGTCGAATTACTTGGATCACACGATGTGGTGACTGGGGAAGCAATTCAGCTCGGGACCAGTACCTTTCGAAATGTAGTTCTCGCTCCCAACCTTGGAGGTTGTCCCAGATGCGCAGGATCAATCGCGTGATCGTCGCGGGTGCCCTGTCCATTCCTTTGGCCCTGGCGGCGAGCGGAATCGCGTCCGCCGACACGGACACGTCCCGCGACGCCACGTACTACGAGTCCACCAGCACCGCCGGGCCGCACGGCGCCTCGTCGCACGTGGTCTACAGCAGCGCCGATGACGGCTGGGGCTGGGGCCACGGCGGGTACGGGCACGGGTACGGCTGGCACAGCCACGGTCTGCTCTCGGGCCTGCTCGACGGACTCATCTGACACCCTCACCGAGTGATCGCGCCCCTGGCGCGGCCAGCCGAGGTCAGTTCCACCGGTGCGGTGATGCCGAAGTGACGTAATCGCCCTGGCAAGGCACAAGCCCTTGAGGCCCCTGGAGCTTCAACCTCCAGGGGCCTCAAGGGCTTCACACGCTACCAGCCCGATTCCGCCGCGCTCACGCCCGTTCGCGTTTCACGGATTCCGCCGAAATCCGAACGACGAGTTCCCCCACGTCGAATCCCTGCCGTCCGCCTAAACATCCACAAACGCGATTAAGTCGAAAGGGTGCACTTCGGCGGAGCAATCGCGATTCGGCGGAAGCGGATCAGGCGCCGAAGCGGCGGTGGCGGATCGCGTAGTCGCGCAGGGCCCGCAGGAAGTCCGTGCGGCGGAACGCGGGCCAGTACGCCTCGCAGAACCAGAACTCCGAGTGCGCCGACTGCCACAGCATGAAACCGGACAGGCGCTGCTCGCCCGACGTCCTGATGAGCAGGTCCGGGTCCGGCTGGCCGGACGTGTAGAGGTGCTCGGCGATGTGGTCGACGTCCAGGACCTCGGCCAGTTCCTCGATCGTGCCGCCGGTCTCCACGTGCTGCTGGAGCAACTTCCGGACCGCGTCCGCGATCTCCTGCCTGCCGCCGTAGCCGACCGCGACGTTGACCTCCAGGCCCTTGCGGCCCTTCGTGCGCGACGCGGCCGCGGACAGCCGGGCCGCGGTCTCCGTCGGCAGCATGTCCAGCGCGCCGACGTGCCGGACCTGCCAGGGGTTCCCCGGCTCGGCCAGTTCGTCCACGATGTCCGCGATGATGTCGAGCAGCGGACCCAGTTCCTCGATGGGACGGTCCAGGTTGTCCGTCGACAAGAGCCAGAGCGTCACGACCTCGACGTTCGCGTCCGTGCACCAGCCGAGCAGGTCGAGGATCTTGCGCGCGCCGACGCGGTGGCCGTGCACCACGTCGGTGAAGCCCGCTTCCTTGGCCCAGCGGCGATTTCCGTCCAGCACGACACCGACGTGGCGCGGACGCTGCTTGTCGACGAGCCACTTGTTCAGCCGGTACTCGTAGACGCGGGACATGACGTCCCGAACTTGCTTGAGGAGCCCCACGAGCGAAGAGCCTACGCCGCGTGAGCCGGATCACGAGCGGCCGATGCGAGCGCGTGAACTTCACCGCACGACCACTGCGACGCAACCTACGGTGCCGTAACCTCGGACGGGTGACCCCATCGACGCACGCTCGCCAGCCTGTTCCGGCGCTGCGGCCCCGGATGCGCGGGTGGCTGCACGTCTGGTCCTTCTACATCTCACTGGCGACCGGCGCCACGCTCATCGCCCTGGCCGCCTCGACGGTCTCGGCGAAGGCCGCGCTGGCGACGTCCATCTACGGCGCGACCGTCCTCGGCCTGTTCGGGATCAGCGCGCTGTACCACCGCGTCGACTGGGTCAGCGTCAGCGCGCGGACGTGGATGAAACGCCTCGACCACTCGATGATCTTCGTGTTCATCGCGGGCACGTACACACCGTTCGCGCTGCTCGCGATGCCTCCGGACACCGGCAACGTCGTGCTCGCGGTGGTCTGGATCGGCGCCGTCAGCGGCGTCATCCTCAAGCTCGCCTGGCCGCACGCCCCGAAGTGGGTCGGCGTCCCGATGTACATCGCCCTCGGCTGGGTGGCCGTCTTCGTGCTGCCCGACATCATGCACAGGGCGGGCATCGCGGCCCTCGTGCTGGTGATCGTCGGCGGCCTGCTCTACACCGTCGGCGGCGTGTTCTACGGCATCCGCTGGCCCAACCCCTGGCCCGGCGTCTTCGGCTTCCACGAGGTCTTCCACGCGGCCACCGTCGTCGCCGCGCTCTGCCACTACATCGCCATCTGGTTCGCGATCTACTCCGGCTGAGGTCAGAGGGGGAGTTCGTAGCGGGTGACGGTGGTGCCGTTGTGGGTGGTGTCGCCGCGGTCGGTGAAGCCCGCCTTCTCGTAGTACTCGCGCAGTCCGGGGTTGTCCGCGGCGCAGTCCAGCCTGAGTGAGCGGCGGCCGAAGCGCCTGGTCACGTCGGCCGCCCAGGCGAGCACGACGGCGCCCAGGCCGGGGCCGCCGCGACGGGTCGCGAGGCGGTGGACGTAGCCCGCGTGGCCGCCGACGTCGGCCCACAGGGGGTCTGACCAGGTCAGGGTGGTGGTGCCCGCGATGGTCCCGCCTAGCAGCACCAGCCACGTCTCGGTGCGGGCGATGGCGGGCTCCAGTGAGGCCGGGTTGAAGCGTTCCGGCCACTGGGTGGTGATGCCGCGGCCCCGCAGCCACGCGGAAGCCTCCTCCAGCAGTGCCAGGACCTCCGGCAACTGGTCCGGCCTGGCTGGCCTCAGCACGACCTCCGCCGCCGACCGGCCCCCAGACCGATCAGCGGCGCTACCCCATCCCCCTGGCCTCACGGATCCGAGTGTGGACCAGACCATTCGGTTTCCGGGCGGCTACTTGAGGATTGCTTGAGGTCCCGGGAGTGACGTTCACCTTGGTGGACGCCACGTCCCGGGTTGACCTGTCAGCCCAGGTCCGGACCTTGGGCTCGCAGGTCGTCGACCTTCGACATCGCTTCGCGCAGCTCGCCCAGCCAGGTGTCGGCGTGCTCGCCGACCAACCGCACGGCCCACGCCAGCGCCTCCGACCGGGATCGCGCCACGCCCGCCGCGACGAGCGTGTCGAGCACCTTGCGCTCCGGCTGCCTGAGCCTGGTCATCACCGGCACGGACAGCGTCGTGAACAGCTCCTCGGTGCCACCCAGCCGCGCGCCCCAGGCGACCTTGCGGCCGTAGCGGTGCTCGGCCTGCCTGGCGATCTCGATGCGCTCGTCCCTGGTCTGCTCGCGGTACCGGCTGATCCGGCCCGACTCGGCGGCCGATCGCTCCGCGTCGTCGGCGAACTCGCCCTCCAGGTCGGGCAGCGTGCCGACCACCAGGATCTCCTCGCGGTCGACCACGACCTCCGGCGCGCCGGTGAACCAGCCGTCGGGCAGTCGTCCGGTGAACCACGCGGCGGCGTCGTCCGCCGACGGGAGGTCCGCCTGCTGCCAACCGCCCCTGCCCCGTCCGGGGCCCCATCCGCGTCCCATGTCGACCCCTCTCGTAACGTCGATTACTTGATTACGACGCTACGCCTGCAACGGTGGAAGTCGAGGGCGTTCGCTAACGGCGGAGCGCCTCCACCAGGTCGTCCACCGAGGTCACCGGGCGGTCGCAGACGTAACCGCGGCACACGTAGGCGGCCGGACCGCCGTCGACCAGCGGCCGTTCGGCCAGCAGCGGGACCGAGTCCGGGTCGCCCGCGACGACGACACCGCCACCGTGGACGCCCCGACGGGCGGCGGCCACCAGCTCAGGGGAAGCTCCGACGAGGGCGACCTGGACCGGACCCGCGTGCATGGCCTCGGCGACACCGAGCCAGTGGCCCGCGAACCTCGGCGCCCTCGCGGCCAGCAGGCCCGCGCGGGCGACGGCGTGCTCGGCCGCCGTCCGGTATAGGGCGGCCCGGTCCGGGCCGAGTGCCGACGCGGTCACCAGGGCGGCGGCCAGCGAGGAGGCACCGGACGGGCTCGCGTTGTCCGTCGGGTCGGCCGGGCGGCTGACCAGCGCCTCGGCGTCGTCGGCGGTGTCGTGGAACGCGCCGGGGGCCTCCAGGTCCGAGAAGTGCACGAGCGCCTTGTCGAGCAGGCCGCACGCGAGGTCCAGCCAGCGCGCGTCGGCGGTGACCTGGTGCAGCGCCAGCAGGCCGTCGGCCAGGCAGCCGTAGTCCTCCAGCACGCCCACCGCGGTGCCCGCCACGCCGTCGCGCGACGTGCGCAGCAGCCTGCCGTCGACCAGGTGCACGGACAGCAGGAGCTCGGCGGCGCGCACGGCGGCGTCCACCCAGCGGGGTTCGTCGAACAGGGCGCCCGCCTCGGCGAGCGCCGAGATGGCCAGTCCGTTCCACGCCGTCACGACCTTGTCGTCGCGGCCGGGCTGCGGGCGCTTCGCGCGGGACTCCAGCAGCGCCGCGCGCACGCGGTCCCACCGCTCGCCGCCGACCGGTTCGAGCAGCCGCAGCGTGGACGCGCCGTTCTCGAAGTTCCCCTCGTCCGTCACGGCGAAGACCTCCGCCGCCCAGACGCCGTCCCGCAACCCCAGCACGTCGACCAGCTGGGCGGGCGTCCACACGTACGTGAGGCCCTCCTCGCCTTCGGTGTCGGCGTCCAGCGACGCGGCGAACGCGCCCTGCGGGGTGGTCAGGTCGCGGAGCAGGAACTCGGCGGTGTCGCGGACGACCTCGCGGTAGCGCGGGTTGTCGTCGCGGCGGCTGAGGTGGGTGTACGCGCGGAGCAGCAAACCGTTGTCGTACAGCATCTTCTCGAAGTGCGGCACCACCCAGGACGCGTCGACGGAGTACCGCGCGAACCCGCCGCCGAGCTGGTCGTACAGGCCTCCGGCGGCCATCGCGTCGCAGGTGGCGCGGGCCATCGACAGCGCCTCGACCGACCCGGTGCGCTCGTGGTGGCGCAGCAGGAACTCGACCACCATGGACGGCGGGAACTTCGGCGTGTTGCCGAACCCGCCGCGCTTGCGGTCGTACTCGCCCAGCAGGGACACCACCGCACCGGACAGGGCCTCGGAGTCCAGTGTGGACGGCTGGAGCGGACCGCCGCGCTGCGCCAGTTCGGCGACGATCGCCGCGGCCGACTCGCGCACCTCGTCGCCCTGGTCCCGCCACGCCGCCGCGATCGACTCCAGCACCTGCCCGAACGACGGCGAACCGGGCCGGGGCTGCGGCGGGAAGTAGGTGCCCGCGTAGAACGGCTCCGCGGCGGGCGTGAGGAAGCACGTCATCGGCCAGCCGCCGTGGCCGGTCATGGCCTGCGTGACCTCCATGTACACCGCGTCCACGTCCGGCCGCTCCTCGCGGTCCACCTTGACGTTCACGAAGTGCTCGTTCATGTACGCGGCCGTGGTCTCGTCCTCGAACGACTCGTGCGCCATGACGTGGCACCAGTGGCAGGCGGCGTAGCCGATCGACAGCAGCACCGGCACGTTCCGCCGCTCCGCCTCCTCGAACGCCTCCGCCGACCACGGCCGCCAGTGCACCGGGTTCTCGGCGTGTTGCAGGAGGTAGGGGCTGGTGGAAGACGCGAGCCGGTTCGTCATGCCGTCCACAGTAATTCGCCCGCGTCGTGGCCGTCGGTCGGTCAGACTCACCGGGTGATGCTGACCCTGACCACCACCCACCGGCCCGCGACCGACCTCGGTTTCCTGTTGCACAAGCATCCGGACAAGGCCCAGTCCTTCACCGCCACGTCCGGCACCGCGCACGTGTTCTACCCGCGCGCGGAGGAAACCGGGTGCACGGCCGCGCTGCTGCTGGAGGTCGACCCGGTCGGCCTGGTGCGGGGGCGGGCGAGCAGCCTGACGCAGTACGTCAACGACCGGCCGTACGCGGCGGGGTCGCTGTTGGCCGTGGCGCTGGGTTCGGTGTTCCGGACGGCCATGAACGGCCGGTGCGACGCACGGCCGGAGTTGGCCGCACGGGCCATTCCGCTGCGCGTCGAGGTGCCCGCGCTGGGCTGCCCCGACGTGGCGCTGCCCGCCGCGCTGTTCGAACCGCTCGGGTGGGCGGTGGACGCGACCACCGTGCCGCTGGACCCGGCGGAGCCGTCGTGGGGCGACTCGCGGTACGTGGACCTGGTGCTGACCGGCGAGCTGCGGCTGGCGGACGCGTTGAAGCAGCTCTACGTGCTGCTGCCGGTGCTGGACGGGTCGAAGCACTACTGGATCGACCAGGACGAGGTCGACAAGCTCATGCGGGCCGGGGAGGGCTGGCTGGTGGCGCACCCCGAGCGGGAGCTGATCACCCGGCGGTACCTGGGCCGCAGCCGTCCGCTGGTGCGGTCGGCGCTGGACCGGCTCGCCGCGGCCGACGACGTGCCGGAGGAGGCGCTGGACAACGCCCTGGACGAGCCGGTGGACGTGCTGCCGTCCCTGGCCGTGCAGCGGCGGGCCGCGGTGATCGCCGCGCTGAAGGGGGCCGGGGCGCGCCGGGTGCTCGACCTCGGGTGCGGCGAGGGCGCGCTGCTGCGCGACCTGGTGAAGGAGGCCGTGTTCACCGAGGTGCTGGGGGTCGACGTGTCGTCGCGGGCGTTGGCCGTGGCCGAGCGGCGGCTGCACCTGGACACGCTGTCGGACCGGGCGCGCGAGCGGATCACGCTGCGCCAGTCGTCGTTGACCTACGCGGACGCCGGGCTGAAGGGGTACGACGCCGCCGTGCTGGTGGAGGTCGTCGAGCACCTCGAAGAGGACCGGCTGCCCGCGCTGGAGCACGCCGTCTTCGCGGCCGCCCAGCCGGGCACGGTCGTCGTGACCACGCCGAACTCGGAGTACAACGCGCTGTTCGAATCGTTGCTCCCCAACGCGTTTCGGCACCCCGACCACCGGTTCGAGTGGACCCGGTCCCAGTTCCGGGAGTGGGGTGACGGTGTCGGCCTGCGGCACGGCTACGCCGTCTCGTACCTCCCGGTCGGACCGGAGGACCCCGCGCTCGGCTCCCCCACCCAGCTCGCCGTGTTCACGAGGAAGCAGGAAGCCTGATGGAGCTGACCATCCCCGACCTGTCGCTGGTCGTGCTGATCGGCGCGTCCGGTTCGGGCAAGTCCACGTTCGCCGCCAAGCACTTCCGGCCGACGCAGGTGCTGTCCAGCGACTACTTCCGCGGGCTCGTGTCCGACGACGAGAACGACCAGGGCGCGTCCGGTGACGCGTTCGACGTGCTGCACTACGTGGCGGGCAAGCGCCTGGCCGCCGGGCGGGTCACGGTGGTCGACGCGACGAACGTCCAGCAGCACGTGCGGGCGCGGCTGATCGCGTTGGCGCGGGAGCACAACGTGCTGCCGGTCGCCATCGTGCTCGACCTGCCGGAGGACGTCTGCGTGGCGCGGAACGCGGCCCGGCCGGACCGCGACTTCGGCGCACGGGTCGTGCGCAGGCACCAGGCGGACCTGCGGAAGTCGTTGCGGCACCTGCGGAAGGAGGGCTTCCGCAAGGTCCACGTGCTGCACGGGCAGTCCGAGGTGGACGCCGCCACCATCACCTACGAGCGGATGCTGAACGACCTGCGGCACGAGACCGGGCCGTTCGACGTGGTCGGCGACGTGCACGGCTGCCGCGCCGAGCTGGAGGAGCTGCTGGGCGAGCTGGGGTACGCGATCACCCGCGACGCCGAGGGCCGCGCGGTCGACGCCGCGCACCCGGAGGGCAGGCGGGCGGCGTTCGTCGGCGACCTGGTCGACCGCGGCCCGGACACGCCGGGCGTGCTGCGGCTGGTGATGGGCATGGTGCGGGCCGGGCACGCGCTCGCGGTGAGCGGCAACCACGAGCACAAGCTGGTGCAGGCGCTGCGCGGCCGGAAGGTCACGGTGGCGCACGGGTTGGCCGAGTCGCTGGCGCAGCTCGCCGAGGAGTCGGAAGGGTTCCGCGAGAACGTCGAGTCGTTCTGCTACGGCCTGGTGTCGCACTACGTGCTGGACGGCGGCGCGCTGGTGCTCGCGCACGCCGGGCTGCCGGAGAACTACCACGGGCGCGCGTCCGGCCGGGTGCGCAGCTTCGCGCTGTACGGCGACACGACCGGCGAGACGGACGAGTTCGGCCTGCCCGTCCGCTACCCCTGGGCGAACGACTACCGGGGCAGCGCCGTGGTCCTCTACGGGCACACACCGGTGCCGGAGGCGGAGTGGGTCAACGGAACCCTGTGCCTGGACACCGGGGTCGTGTTCGGCGGCAAGCTGACCGCGCTGCGCTACCCGGAGCGGGAACTGGTCTCCGTTGCCGCGCACCAGGTCTGGTACGAGCCGGTTCGGCCGCTCGTCGACGCCGCGCCCACCCGTGACGCGCGGGTGCTGAACCTGGACGACGTCACCGGGAACCGGTCGATCGAGACCGGGCACCACGGCCGGATCGGCATCCGCGCCGAGCACTCGGCGGCGGCGCTGGAGGTGATGAGCCGGTTCGCGATCGACCCGCGCTGGCTCGCCTACCTGCCGCCGACGATGTCGCCGACCGCGACCTCGGCGCGCGACGACGTGCTGGAGCACCCGGCCGAGGCGTTCGCCGGGTTCCTCGGCGCGGGCGTGGGACGCGTGCTGTGCGAGGAGAAGCACATGGGCTCGCGGGCCGTCGTGCTGGTGTGCCGCGATCCCGGTGTCGGCTCGGCGCGGTTCGGCATCGAGGGTGGCGGAGCCGTGCACACCCGCACCGGGCGGGCGTTCTTCCCGGACGAGCTGGGCGAGGCGTTCCTGGACCGCGTGCGCGCGGCCGTGACGGCGGCCGGGCTGTGGGCGGAGCTGGACACCGGCTGGCTGCTGCTCGACGCCGAACTGCTGCCGTGGAGCGCCAAGGCGGGCGGGCTGATCCGCGAGCAGTACGCGTCGGTCGGCGCCGCGGCGAACGCCGCCCTGCCGAAGGCGGTGGACGCGCTGACCGCGGCCGCGGCCCGCGGGATCGACGTCGGCGACCTGCTGGCGCGCACGACGGCGCGGGCGGCGAACGGCGTCGCGTACCGCGAGGCGTACCGCCGGTACGTCTGGGACACCGACGGGCTGGACGGCATCAGGCTCGCGCCGTTCCAGCTCCTCGCGAGCGAGGGCAGGACGTTCGAGGACCGGGACCACCCGTGGCACCTCGGGATCGCGGCACGGCTGCGCGACGCCGACCCGGACCTGTTCACCCCCACTCGGAACCTGGTCGTCGACACCGCCGACGAGCGGTCGGTCGCGGAGGGCACGGCCTGGTGGGAGGACCTGACGGCGGCGGGCGGCGAGGGCATGGTCGTGAAGCCGCTGGCGAACCTCGTGCGCGGGCCGCGCGGGCTCGTGCAGCCGGGGGTGAAGGTCCGCGGCCGGGAATACCTGCGGATCATCTACGGTCCGGACTACACGGAGACCGCGAACCTGGACCGGCTGCGCGAGAGGTCGTTGGGCGGCAAGCGTTCGCTGGCTCTCCGCGAGTACGCGCTCGGCCTGGAAGGGCTGCGTCGCGCCGCGGCGGGTGAACCGCTGTGGCGCGTGCACGAGTGCGTGTTCGCCGTACTGGCCCTCGAATCGGAACCGGTGGACCCACGCCTGTGAACCTGATGATCCCCGACCTGTCGCTCGTGGTGCTGCTCGGCGCGCGGATGACGGGAGCGCTGCCGGTCGACCGGCCCGACGTGATCGACCGACGGCTCCGCGCGGGCGGCGTCACCGTGGTGGACGCCACGGGCGCCTCCCGCGCGGAGCGCACCGAACTCGTCGTGCTGGCCAAGCGGCGCAACGTCACCCCGGTCGCCATCGCCGTCGGCGCCACCGAGTGGTCGTTGCGGGAGCAGGGTTTCCGGCGCGTCCACGTGCTGCCGGACCAGGCGGCCGTGGACGCGGTGCGGCTCGTCACCGAGCGGCTGCCGAACGACCTGCGGCAGGAGACCGGGCCGTTCGACGTGATCGGCGACGTGCACGGCTGCCGGGTGGAGCTGGAGGAACTGCTGCGGGAACTGGGCTACCTGGTCCTGCACGACGACCGGGGCCGGGCCGTGGACGCCCGGCACCCGGAGGGCCGCAAGGTCGCGTTCGTCGGCGACCTGGTCGACCGCGGCCCGGACACGCCGGGCGTGCTGCGGCTCGCGATGGGCATGGCGGCGGCCGGGAACGCCCTGTGCGTGCGCGGGAACCACGAGGACAAGCTGGTGAAGGCGCTGCGCGGCAACGACGTGCGGCGCGACCACGGGCTCGCCGAGTCGATGGACCAGCTGGCGCGGGAGTCGGCGGGCTTCCGGCGGCGGGTGTTGGAGTTCTGCGACGCCCTGGTCCCGCACTACGTGCTCGACGGCGGCGCGCTGGTCCTCGCGCACGCGGGGCTGCCCGAGAGGTACCACGGCCGCGAGTCGGCGCGGATGCGCAGCCTGGCCATCTGGGGTGAGAACACCGGCGAGGCGGACGACGCGGGCAACCCGATCCGGTACCCCTGGGCCGAGGAGTACGAGGGCCAAGCCCTTGTTCTCTATGGACATACTCCCGTAGCGGAATCCCGCTGGGTCAACCAAACCCTGTGCCTGGACACCGGCTGCGTCTTCGGCGGCAACCTGACGGCCCTGCGCTACCCCGAGCGCGAGATCGTCTCCGTCCCCGCGCGCCGCACGTGGTTCGCCCGCCCCGGAAAGCTGCGCTAGGCCCGTTCCAGCCAGGCGTGGAACGGGTCGAGCTTGCGGAGTTCGGTGAACAGCCGTTCACGGGCCTCGGCCCGCAGCCACGGGAGGGTGCTGTCGAGGTCGGTCGTGCGCTGCACGCGCCCGGACCGGAACAGCAGCACCATCTCCGGGTTGAGGTAGCGGATGCCGTCGTCGAACCAGGTGACCTCGTCCAGCGGGAACGTGACCGTCGGGTCGCGCGGGAACACCCACCGCCCCTGCCACCGCCGGGTCGGCCGGACGTCGAGCTGCCACGGGGTGTCCGGGCGGGCGCGGATCCACAGCCTGGTCACGTCCGGCGGCAGCTCGTCCGGCGCGGGGCGGGCGAACCCGTCCGCCACGGCCCACACCTCCGCCCCGGCGAAGTGGGCGCGCAGCGCCGGGACGTCGTCGAGGAACACCCCGACCACCAGCCGGTCGTGCGGCGCGCGCACGGCCGTGTACCGCTCCAGCGCCCACCCGCCGCACACCCACCACGGCACGCCGACACCGTCGAACGCCAGCGCGCCCGCGGCGGGTTCCAGCACGTCCCAGTCGATCACGTCCACGGCGGGACAGGTTAGTCCTTGGAGGTGTCGTCCTTCTTGACGTCGGGTTCGTCGAAGCTGGCGGGCAGGTTGCGCAGGTGCTTGTTCATCGAGCGGACCAGGAAGAACACCGCGATGAAGAACAGCACGAGCAGCAGCAGGCCCAGCGGGGACGACTTGCCGAAGTCCTCCTTCTGGCCGCCGGGGTCGTTCGACGTCGGCGGTTGGGCCGCGACGAGGGCGATCGTGTCCTCGACGGGGATCCTCGCGAGCATCACACCGACACCTTCTCGCGCAGGCCGGCGAACAGGTCGTCCTCCGGCACGGTGCTGTCCACCAGCGAACGGGCCAGTTCGTACTCCTCGGTCGACCACAGCCGCCGCTGCATCTCCAGCGGGATGAAGAACCAGCGGCTCTCCGGGTCGATCTGCGTGGCGTGCGCCTTCAGGGCTTCGTCGCGCTGCTCGAAGAAGTCACCGCACTCGACCCTGGTCGTCACGCGGTCGAGCACGTCGGGGGTGTTCGGGTCCCACTTCGCGATCCACTCGGTGTACGGCGACTCCTGGCCGATCTCCAGCAGCGCGTTGTGGAACGTCATCATCCGGGCGCGCGAGAAGCCGTGCGAGTAGTACAGCTTCAGCGGCTGCCACGGCTCGCCCGCCTCGGGGTAGCGCTCCGGGTCGCCCGCCGCGTCGAAGGCCGCGACGGACACCTCGTGCGTGCGGATGTGGTCCGGGTGCGGGTAGCCGCCGTTCTCGTCGTAGGTGACGATGACGTGCGGGCGGAACTCGCGGATGGCCTCGACCAGCTTGCCGGCCGACTCCTCGATCGGGACCAGCGCGAAGCAGCCCTCGGGCAGCGGCGGCAGCGGGTCGCCCTCGGGCAGGCCCGAGTCGACGTACCCGAGCCAGCGGTGCTCGATGCCGAGGATCTCGGCGGCACGGGCCATCTCGCCGCGGCGGATCTCCGCCATGTTCTCCAACACCTCGGGGCGGTTCATGGCGGGGTTCAGGATGCTGCCCGCCTCACCACCGGTGCAGGTCACGACCATCACCTCGTGACCCTCCGAGACGTAGCGGGCCATCGTGGCCGCGCCCTTGCTCGACTCGTCATCGGGGTGCGCGTGCACCGCCATCAGGCGCAGCTTCTCGACCATGACCGGCGTGGTCTCCTTCTTCGATTCACGTACCGCCCCACCAAGCGGGGCCGGATCGGCTCCTGCGACACTCAACGCGGACGTCGAGGCCCATTGTTCCCGCTGGTCCGCAGCCGGTGAACGGGCGGGGTGAGAAGGGGTGACCGGAGTGGCGCAGCGCACGCTGCCCGAGGGCCGCTACGGCAAGCAGGCGGGCAAGCCGCTGCCGAAGTGGCTGCGCTGGTCACTGCCCGTCGGGGGCGTGCTGGTCGGGGTCGTGGTCGCGCTGGTCGCCTACCAGAACCTCGGCAACCAACCCATCGAGGCGAAGCAGAGCGCGTTCGAGGTGCTGGACGACAGCTCCGTCGAGGTGACGTTCGAGGTCGTCCGCGACCGTCCGGACCAGCCCGTGGTGTGCGTCATCAGGGCCCGTTCGGACGACGGCGACGAGGCCGGACGGCGGGAGGTGCTCGTCCCACCAGGTAGGAGCACGAGCATCGCCAAGACCACCTTGCGCACGTCGAAACCGCCGGTCACCGGTGAGGTGTTCGGCTGCTCCTACCAGGTACCCGCCTACCTGTCCACGAGGTAGCGGCCAAGCGGGTGATCTGCGGGTTTAGCGGCGGTGTCCGGAACAAAACACCGTAGTCGAACGTTGTAAACGTGTTACTCTTGCAGCTCAGCACGGCCCCGGTGTGGGCCGTGTTTTTCCGTTCCGGGCGGGCTGGTGGCCCGGAAACTGCCGGTCCACAGGGTGGGCTTGGAGCAAGACGAGGAGTTGGTGACCGTGAGCGACACCCAGGTGACCTGGCTGACCCAGGAGGCCTACGACCGGCTCAAGCACGAGCTGGACGAGCTGATCCAGAATCGCCCGGTCATTGCCACTGAGATCAACGCGCGCCGCGAGGAGGGCGACCTCCGGGAGAACGGCGGTTACCACGCGGCCCGCGAGGAGCAGGGCAAGCAGGAGGCCCGGATCCGGCAGCTGCAGGAGCTCCTCCAGGCGGCGAAGGTCGGCGAGGCCCCGACCACCAAGGGCGTCGCGGCACCCGGCACCGTGCTGACCATCCGGTACGACGGGGACGACGAGACCGAGGAGTTCCTGCTCGCCACCCGCGAGGAGGGCGCGCACGGCGCGATGGAGGTCTACTCCCCCGCGTCGCCGCTCGGCAAGGCGCTCCTCGGCGCGAAGGACGGCGAGACCGTCGAGTACGAGCTGCCGAACGGCAAGAGCCAGAAGGTCACCCTGATCAAGGCGATCCCCTACTCCGCCTGATCCACGACGCACAGGGGCGGCCACCGCTGCGGTGGCCGCCCCTTTCGCGCGCCTTGTAATATTGATTGATATCGTCAATTATTGACGTTCTTGGAGGATCTGGTGCACGACGAACATCCTTTGGCGCAGGACCTGGGGTTCCTGCTGTCCCGAGCCAGCGGGGTGTTCGCCAAGACGGCCAGCGAGGCCCTCTCACCGCTCGGCCTGCGCGTCCGCTCCTACTCCGTGCTCGCCTTCGCCGACGAGGTCGAGACCGGCGTCACCCAGCGCCGACTGGCCGAACTGATGGGCCTGGACCCCTCGCAGGTCGTCTCACTGGTCGACGAACTGGAGGGCAACGGGCTGGTCAGACGGGTCACCGACCCGAACGACCGACGCAGCAAGCTCGTCAGCGCCACCACGAAGGGCACCCAGGTCCGCCGCGAGGGCGGGCGCCGGATCGCCGAGGCGCAGAGCGGGATCATGGCCGACGTGAAGCCGGAGACCCAGGTGGAGCTGAACGCCCTGCTGCGGCAGCTGGTGTTCCCGGAGGGATGACACCCGTCCGCCACATCGGATTCTGATGACAAACGCAATCGTTGACAACTACAACTGTTTACGTCCACCCTGATTCCCGGAGCCCCGGCGGTCGAGGAGGACAGGTCTGATGGATCTCAGCGGCAAGGTCGCGGTCGTCACCGGGAGCGGACGGGGGCTGGGGCTGGCGTACGCCAAGGGGTTGGCCGCCGCCGGGGCGGCTGTCGTGGTGAACGACGTGGACGCCGGTACCGCCGCGGCGGCGGTGAAGGAGATCGTCGACGCGGGCGGGCGGGCGGTGGCCGAGGTGGTCGCCGTCGGTTCCGCGGAGGCGGCCGACGCGCTGGTGGCGCGGGCCGTGGGTGAGTTCGGTCGCCTCGACGTGATGGTCACCAACGCGGGCGTGCTGCGCGACAAGGTGCTCTGGAAGATGACCGACGAGGACTTCGACACGGTGATCGCCGTGCACCTGCGCGGCACGTTCACCTGCGCGCGGGCGGCGGCCGTGCGGTTCCGCGAGCAGGGCACGGGTGGGCGGTTGATCCTGGTCGGGTCCCCGGCCGGGCAGCGCGGCAACTTCGGCCAGACCAACTACTCGGCCGCGAAGGCGGGCATCGTCGGGTTCGCCCGCACCTGGGCGATGGAGCTGGCGCGCGCCAAGGTGACCGTGAACGCCGTCGTGCCCGTCGCCGCGACCGCGATGACCGAGACCATCCCCGCGCTCCAGCCCTACGTCGAAGCGCTCCGGGCCGGGGAGCCGATGCCGCTGTTCGCCCGGCGGGCGCTGGCGTTCGGCACCCCCGAGGACGCGGCGGGCGTGGTGGTGTTCCTCGCCTCCGACGCCGCCGAGGACATCACCGGCCAGGCCATCGGCGTCGGCGGCGACCGGCTGTCGCTGTGGACTCACCCGACGCAGGCCGTGGCCGCGTACGCCGACGGCGGCTGGAGCGCCGACGCCGTCGCCGAGACGTGGCCTGCGGTGTTCGCCGCCCACGAGCAGGGCATCGGCGAACGGCTGCCGGAGCAGAAGTCGTGACCGGCCTGGACGTCGACGCCCTGGAGGCCATCGACGTGCACGTGCACGTCGAGGTCGACGGCCACGGGCACCTGTCGCTGCCCGACACCTTCGTGGAGGCGTCGGCCAAGTACTTCGCGGCCGACCACCGGGCGCCGACGCTGGCCGAGACCGCCGCCTACTACCGGGAACGGCGGATGGCCGCGGTGGTGTTCACCGTCGACGTCGAGTCCGCCACCGGGCACCGGGCCATCTCCAACGACGAGATCGCCGACGCGGCCGCCGAACACCCGGACGTGCTGATCCCGTTCGCCAGCGTCGACCCGGCGAAGGGCCGCACCGGCGCACGGCTGTTCCGCGCCCTGGTCGAGCGGGGGATGCGGGGCATCAAGTTCCACCCGTCGTTGCAGGGGTTCGCGCCCAACGACCGGAGCGCGTACCCGCTGCTGGAGGTCGCGGAGGAACTCGGCGTGCCCGCGCTGTTCCACACCGGCCAAACGGGGATCGGGGCGGGACTGCCCGGTGGCGGGGGCATCCGGTTGGGGCTGTCCAACCCGATGCTGCTCGACGACGTGGCGGTCGACTTCCCGGACCTGACGATCATCATGGCGCACCCGTCGTTCCCCTGGCAGGACGAGGCCCTCGCCGTGGCCACGCACAAGCCGAAGGTGTACATCGACCTGTCCGGGTGGTCGCCGAAGTACTTCCCGCCACAGCTCGTGCGGTACGCGAACACGCTGTTGCAGGACAAGGTCCTGTTCGGCTCCGACTACCCGGTGATCACCCCGGATCGCTGGCTGGCCGACTTCGACTCCCTCGACATCAAGCCCGAGGTACGGCCGCTGATCCTCAAGGACAACGCCGCCCGCC
>DATMCA010000451.1:0-2552 GCA_035559015.1 Umezawaea sp.
CCGACGATTCCGGTTCCAAGATCGCGAACTGTCCACAGGCGGGGTGGTTGTCCACAGTTTCGAAACTCCCGCTTCCCAGCTTCCGGCGCAGGTCGGAAGCTTGTCGGGACGGAACGTGCGGCAGGAGACCGGGAGGCAAGGCGATGGTGTGGAACGAAACGACGATCACGGTTGTTGGCATCTTGGCGAGCGGGGTCACGCACCGAGAACTGGCCCTGGGCCACAGCCGCGCCACGTTCCGGGTCCTGTCCGTGGCGCGGAAGTACGACCAGGAGGCGAAGGACTTCGTGGACGGCGACAAGCTGTTCCTGAACGTGACGTGCTGGCGGCGGCTGGCCGACGAGGTGGGCAAGGCGCTGGCGAAGGGCGATTCGGTGATCGTGACGGGGAGGCTCCGCAGCCGCGACTACGAGTTGGACGGGGTGCGGCGGAACATCTCCGAGATCGAGGCGGTCGCCGTGGGCGCGAACCTCCAGTGGGGCAAGGTGGTCATCGAGCACGGCAGGACCGAGGCGGCCGACGTGCCGATACCGGGCATGCCGGACATCGTCGCGCCCCGCAAGGAAGGTGAACGGGTGCCGGAGGTGGTCGCGGCGCCCTTGTGACGGTTGGATGTTGGGTCCGCGTCCGCTCGGGGTAGTCCCCGGAGCGGAGGTGGAGGAGATGCCCAACCCGAGCATCAAGGACGAGAAGGTGTACCGGAAGCTGCGCGACGACGGCGCCTCCCAGGAGAAGGCCGCGCGCATCGCCAACGCGAGTGCGAAGGAGGGAAGGTCGGAGGTCGGCGCCAGGGGTGGCCGCGCCGCCAGTTACGAGGAGTGGACCGTGAAGGACCTGCGGAAGCGGGCGTCGGAACTTGACATCGACGGCCGGTCGGGCATGTCCAAGGATGAGCTGGTCAACGCGCTGCGCAACCACTGATCACGTGCCCCGAACGGGGTGTGTTGCAGGTGTGGGTGACCCTCGCCGGAGTTAACTCTTCAGTGTCGAAAGACGCGCTGCTGGCAACCGCGGTTCTAGCTCGATCGGCACCGCTCTACGATCGCGGCCATGGCCGAGTTCATTTACACCATGAAGAAGGTGCGCAAGGCGCACGGGGACAAGGTCATCCTTGATGACGTCACGATCATGTTCCTCCCCGGTGCCAAGATCGGCGTCGTCGGCCCCAACGGGGCGGGCAAGTCGAGCGTCCTCAAGATCATGGCCGGTCTGGACACGCCGGGAAACGGTGAGGCGTACCTGGCTCCCGGCTACACGGTGGGCATCCTCCAGCAGGAGCCCCCGCTGAACGAGGAGAAGACGGTCCTCGGCAACGTCGAGGAGGGCCTCGGCGAGATCAAGGTGAAGCTCGACCGCTACAACGAGATCGCCGAGAAGATGGCCACCGACTACTCGGACGAGCTGATGGAGGAGATGGGGGCCCTCCAGGAGGACCTCGACCACGCGAACGCGTGGGACATCGACTCCCAGCTCGACCAGGCGATGGACGCCCTCCGGTGCCCGCCGCCGGACGCGGACGTGACCAAGCTGTCCGGTGGTGAGCGCCGCCGGGTCGCGCTGTGCAAGCTGCTGCTCAGCAAGCCCGACCTGCTGCTGCTCGACGAGCCCACCAACCACCTGGACGCGGAGAGCGTCCTGTGGCTGGAGCAGCACCTCGCCGGGTACGCGGGCGCCGTTCTCGCCGTCACACACGACCGGTACTTCCTCGACAACCTCGCCGAGTGGATCCTGGAGATCGACCGCGGCAAGACCCACCCGTACGAGGGCAACTACTCGACCTACCTGGAGAAGAAGGCCGAGCGCCTGGCCATCTCCGGCAAGAAGGACCAGAAGCTCCAGAAGCGGCTCCGCGACGAGCTGGATTGGGTCCGGTCGGGCGCCAAGGCCCGCCAGGCCAAGTCCAAGGCCCGCCTCGACCGCTACGAGGAGATGGCGGCCGAAGCGGAGAAGACCCGCAAGCTCGACTTCGAGGAGATCCAGATCCCGCCGGGCCCGCGTCTGGGCAGCGTCGTGGTCGAGGTCAACGACCTGAAGAAGGGCTTCGGCGACCGGGTCCTGATCGACGGCCTCTCGTTCGACCTGCCGCGCAACGGCATCGTCGGCGTGATCGGTCCGAACGGCGTGGGCAAGACGACGCTGTTCAAGACCATCGTCGGGCTGGAGAACCCGGACGAGGGCAAGGTCAAGGTCGGCGAGACGGTCAAGCTGTCCTACGTCGACCAGAACCGCTCGGGCATCGACCCCAAGAAGACCGTGTGGGAGACCGTCTCCGGCGGCCTCGACTACATCCACGTCGGCAACGTCGAGATGCCGTCGCGGGCGTACGTCAGCGCCTTCGGGTTGGAGCGCACCCAGTCCAACTCGTCGGACAGCCGCTTCTGCAGCTTGGCGTCCTTGCGGCCCTGTACGGCCAGCCGGGCCGCCTTCTTCTCCAGGTACGTCGAGTAGTTGCCCTCGTACGGGAACGCGTGGCCGCGGTCCAGCTCGAGGATCCAGTTGGCCACGTTGTCCAGGAAATACCGGTCGTGGGTGATCGCGATGACCGTGCCCGC
>DATMCA010000452.1:0-10099 GCA_035559015.1 Umezawaea sp.
AAGATCGCCGCGGTCTCGGTGACGAAGGGCAACGTGACCAGCGACGCGTTCCTGGTGCCCGGCGACTCGCCGCTCAAGGAGGTCGCCGACCTGAAGGGCAAGAACGTCGCGGTGGCCAAGGGCAGTTCGGCGCACGGCCAAGTCCTCCTGACGCTGCGCAAGGCTGGTCTGTCCACGAAGGACGTCAACCTGAACTTCCTCCAGCCGTCGGACGCCTACGCCGCGTTCACGCAGGAGCAGGTCGACGCCTGGGCGGTCTGGGACCCGTACACCGCGCAGGCCGAGCTGGAGGCGGGCGCCCGCGTGCTGACGACCGGTGAAGGCACGTCGAACGGCTACACCTTCCAGGTCGCCGGCACCACCGCCCTGTCGGACGGCGGCAAGAACGCGGCGATCAAGGACTACCTGCTCCGGTACGCGAAGGCCCAGGTGTGGGCCGACACGCACCGCGAGGAGTGGGCGCAGGCGTGGGCGAAGGAGACCGGGCTGAAGGTCGAGGTCGCCCGTGCCGCCGTCGAACGGGGCGGTGACCTGCCGGTCGCGCTCGACGACACCGTCGTGAAGTCCGAGCAGGACCTGGCGGACGCGTTCACCGCCGACAAGACCCTGCCCGGCCGGGTGGACTTCGCGAAGTTCACCGACACCCGGTTCCAGGCCGACCTGAAAGCCGCCCGCGGAGGCAACTCATGAGCGTGACGCTGCACTGGTTCCTGCCCACGTCCGGCGACGGGCGGACGATCGTCGAGCGGTTCCACGCGAACCGCACCCAGGGCGCCCCCGCGCAGCGGGAACCCGACATCGACTACCTGGCGCAGATCGCGCGCGCCGCGGAGGCGAACGGCTTCGTCGGCGTGCTCACGCCGACCGGGACGTGGTGCGAGGACGCGTGGCTGACCACCGCCGCGCTCATCGCCGAGACGAAGGCGTTGAAGTTCCTGGTGGCGTTCCGGCCCGGCGTCATCTCGCCGACGCTGGCCGCGCAGATGGCGTCGACCTACCAGCGGATCTCCAAGGGGCGGCTGCTGCTCAACGTCGTGACCGGCGGTGACGCGATCGAGCAGCAGCGGTTCGGCGACTGGCACGACCACGACCAGCGCTACGCGCGCACCGACGAGTTCCTGCACGTCGTGCGCAACGCGTGGAGCGGGCAGCCGTTCGACTTCTCCGGCGAGCACTACCGGGTGGCGGGCGCGACCGTGCTGGCGTCGCCGAACCCGACGCCGCGGATCTACTTCGGCGGCTCGTCCGACGCGGCCCTGCCGGTGGCGGCGCGGCACGCCGACGTGTACCTGACCTGGGGTGAACCGCCCGCGTCGGTGGCCGAGAAGATCGGTCGCGTCCGGGTGCTGGCCGAGGCGCAGGGCCGGAAGGTCCGGTTCGGCGTCCGGCTGCACACGATCAGCCGCGACACGTCCGCCGAGGCGTGGCTGGAGGCCGCGAAGCTGCTGGACGCGCTGGACCCGGAGCAGGTGAGGAAGGCCCAGTCGCAGCTCGGCGCGAGCCAGTCCGTCGGCCAGCAGCGGATGGTCGCGCTGCACGGCGGCGACCTCGGTGCGGGAGTCCGCGGCCTGGAGGTCCACCCCGGTCTGTGGGCCGGGATCGGGCTCGTCCGCGGCGGCGCGGGCACGGCGCTGGTCGGCAGTCACGGCGAGGTCGCCGACCTGATCGAGGAGTACCACTCGGTGGGCGTCGAGGAGTTCGTGCTGTCGGGCTACCCGCACCTCGAGGAGGCGTACTGGTTCGGCGAGGGCGTCCGGCCGGAGCTGGCCCGCCGCGGCCTCCTGGCGGGCCGGGAGGACCTGGTCACGGCCGGGTGAACGACGAGGGCCTCCCGCTCCGCAGGGGGAACGGGAGGCCCTCGTCCCGCGGCTCAGCCCCGGAGGGCCGAGCGAGCTTCCACCGCGGTGTCGGAGTTGTCGCTGAAGAGTCCGTCGATCCCGGTGGCGAAGAACTTCGCGTACTCGTCGAACGCGCGGCCGTACGCGGCCGGGTCGGTCGACGTGCGGTAGTCGGCGGGCAGGAACGTGTTCTCGTTGCGGAAGGTGAACGGGTGCACGAGGAGCTTCACCGCGTGCGCGTCCTTCACCAGGCTCGTCGGCGCGAGCAGGAAGCCCGACGCGTCACGCGGGATGATCTTGTCCTTCGACGGGCCGATGCCGTCGGCGTAGGAGGCGATCTCCTTGAGCCCGGCTGGCTTCACCAGGTCGTCGTAGGTGCGCTTGTCACCGGCCTTGACGAAGTCGTACGGCGCGCCCGTGCCGTTGATCAGCTGCACCAGCGGCACCCGCAGGGACCTGTTCAGCACCTTCAGGTTCGACACCTCGAACGACTGCACGAACACCTTGGCGTCGCGGCGGTTCAGGCCGTTGCGGTTGAGCGCCTCCACCAGCTTCGGCTCCAGCGGGAGACCGATGTCCTGGAAGTACGTGGGGTGCTTGGTCTCCGGGTAGATGCCGATGTCCCGCCGCAGTTCCTTGGAGAGCCGCTTCTGGAGGTCGACGACCTCCTGGAAGGTGGCGATCTCGAACCGGCCGTCGTAGAGGGTGTTGCGCGCGCGGAACTCCGGGATGCGCTCCTTGGCGCGCAACGTCTTCAGCTCGGCCAGGGTGAAGTCCTCGGTGAACCAGCCGGTCAGCGTGACGCCGTCGATCACCTTGGTCGCCTTGCGCGCGGCGAACTCCGGGTGGTCGGCGACGTTCGTCGTGCCACCGATCTCGTTCTCGTGCCTGGTCACGAGCTTGCCGTCCTTGGTGGAGACCAGGTCCGGCTCGAAGTAGTCCGCACCCATCCGCACGGCCAGCTCGTAGGACGCCAGCGTGTGCTCGGGCCGGTAGCCCGCCGAGCCGCGGTGCCCGATGACCAGCGGACCGCTCTGGTGCGACCACTGCTCGGTGCGCTGGTCGGTGTCCTGCGGTGCGGCGGACGCGGTGGGCAGCACCGCGACCCCGACGAGTGCGAGGGCGGTGAGCACCGCCCCGGCCAAAACGGAACGCGCCATGGTCGTGGACCTCCTGGTGCCGGAACGGGACGGCCGGAGCCTCGTTGCTCGCGGCGTCGTCCCGACCACGTTAGGAGGAACCGCCGGCCACGTCGTGGTGAACAGCGGGCACTAGTCCCGTGACAACGCGGCTTCCTCCAGGTCCAGCTCGCGCATGACCCGGAAGAGGACCTCGTCGTCGATCTGCTTGGCGTCGCGGGCTTCCACGAACACCTGCCGCTCGGCGTCGAGCATCGTCCGGCGCAGCCGTCGGTACGCCGCCGCCGGGCTCTCGGAGTCCTGCCGCCCCAGCCGTTCCCACGCCGCGTTGCCGCGGTGCTCGGCCAGCAGCCGCAACCGCTCCACGACGTGCGCCGGCGTGTTGTCGTCGCTCTCGACCAGCTCGTCCAGCCTGCTCACCGCGGCCTTGGCGGCGTTCTGCTGCGCCTGCGCCTCGGCGAGCGCGTCCTTGCTGCCCTCGTCGCCGGTGACGCAGAGCTTGCGGATCACCAGCGGCAGCGACAGGCCCTGGAGCAGCAGCGTGCCGACCGTGACGACGAACGTGCAGAACACGATCACGTCCCGGCCCGGCATGTCCGGCGGCAGCGCGGACGCGGCGGCCAGCGACACCACGCCGCGCATGCCCGCCCAGGAGATCACGGTGATCTGCTGCCAGGTGGTGTCCTTCTCCCGCTCGCGGGTCCCCGCCGACCACAGCCTCGGCAGGTACGCCGACGGGAACACCCAGGCGAACCGGGCCGCGATGGCCACCGCCAACGCCACCGCGGCCGCCGCTACCAGCGAACCGGTGATCTCCACGTCGTTGACGATGTTCTTGAGCTGCAACCCGATCAGCGCGAACACGAACGCCTCCAGCAGCGCGTCCGCCGACTTCCACACCGCGGTGTCCTGCAACCGCGTGTAGTACGAGGCCCGCGTCGAGTTGTGCCCGATGTACAGCCCCGCGACGACCACGGCCAGCACGCCGGACCCCTCCAGCTCCTCGGCCAGCAGGTACGCGCCGAACGGCACCAGCAGGCCGAGCGCGCTCTCCAGCACGCCGTCGTCGAGCCACCGCCGGGTGAACCGCACCAGGACGCCGACGACCAGGCCGACCAGCACACCGACGCCCGTGGCCTCCAGGAACGTCAGCGCACCGCCCCACGCGGTCGCCGCGACACCGGTCGCGGCGGCCACGGCCACCTTGTACGCGGTCAGCGCGGTGGCGTCGTTGACCAGGCTCTCGCCGGTCAGCAGCGTCATCGCGCGCCGGGGCAGGCCGAGCCGCCTGCCGATTGTCACGGCCGCGACCGCGTCCGGCGGTGCCACGACCGCGCCGAGCACCAGCGCCGCCGCCAGCGGCAGGTCGGGCAGCACGAGGTGCACGGCGAACCCGACGGCCAGCGTCGTGAACAGCACCAGACCGACGGCCAGCAGCCCGATCGGCCGCAGGTTGGCCTTGATGTTGAGGAACGAGCTGTCCAGGGCCGCCGAGTACAGCAGCGGCGGCAGGACCAGCACCAGGATCAGCTCGGGTTCGATCTGGAACTCGGGCATCCCCGGGATGAACGAGACCGCGAGGCCGACCGCGACGAGGACCAGCGGGGCCGACAGGCTGAACCTGCGGGCGAGCGAGGTGACCAGCAGGGCACCGAGGAACAACACGAGGAGCTCTGGTCCGTGCATGCGCCAATCTTCCGTCAGGATGTCGGGTATGACCTGTCCACACGTGAACACCCTCCCCACCGAAGTGATGCCCGATTCGGTCGACGTGTGCTCCGACTGCGTCGGACTGGGCGAGGAGAGCTGGGCGCACCTCCGCCTGTGCCTGACCTGCGGTCACGTGGCCTGCTGCGACTCCAGCCCGTACAAGCACGCGACGGCTCACCACCACGCGACGAACCACCCCGTGATGCGCTCGTTCGAGCCGGGTGAGTCGTGGCGCTGGTGCTACCTGGACCTGCGGGTCGTCTGAGGGTGTTGCTGTGACCACGGTCACGGGTACGGTCATCCCAGTTGATCGACATCGGGGGTGTCCATGGCCGGTCCAGTCGAGCGCGTCAGCTCGTCACCGGACGAGCGCCCCGACGTCGCCGAACTCGTCGCGGAGTACGACGAGGAACGGCCGTCGCGCGGGCTCGGCCCGCGGTGGGAACTCGGTGTGTGGATCGCCGCGCTGGTCGTGGCGCTGCTGGTCCTCAAACAGGTGTTCGACCCGTTCAGCAAGGGCAACCAGTACTACCTGGTGGTGTTCCTCGGCCTGACGCTGCCGCTGGTGTTCCTGAGCTACCGGCCGTGGAGGTCGGCGTCGGACGACCCCGGCCCGCTGGACTGGGTGCTCGCGCTGGTCGCGCTGCTCGTCGGCCTCTACCCGGTGCTCGGCGGCTACGACGCGTTCCTGGACCGGCAGGGCCAGCTCTCGACGGTGGAATCATCGCGGGCGCGTTGCTGCTGCTGCTCGTGCTGGAGGCGTGCAGGCGCACCACCGGACTCGTCCTGCCGGTCGTCTGCCTGGTGTTCCTGGCGTACGCCTACTACGGCGGGTTCCTGCCGCAGAGCTGGGCGGTCGCGCACGCGGGCATCGACTTCAGCCAGATCGTGAACGCGCTCTACAACGACGCGAGCGGCTTCTTCGGCACACCGCTGGACGTCGCCGCGACCTACATCGTGCTGTTCACGATCTACGGCGCCGTCCTGGACTCCTCGGGCGCGGGCAAGTTCTTCGTGGACATCAGCTTCGCCGCGTTCCGCAGGTCCCGCACCGCCCCCGGCCGCACGGCCGCGCTGTCCGGGTTCCTGCTCGGCACGGTGTCCGGCTCGGGCACCGCGACCACCGTCAGCCTCGGCGCGGTGACGTGGCCGATGCTGCGCAAGGCCGGTTACCCGCGCGAGAACGCGGGCGGGCTGCTGGCCGCGTCCGGCATCGGCGCGATCCTGTCGCCGCCGACCCTGGGCGCGGCGGCGTTCATCATCGCCGAGTACCTCCGGACGTCCTACCTGGACGTGCTGCTGTGGGCGATGGTGCCGACGCTGCTCTACTACCTCGGCATCGTGCTCGCCGTGGAGGCCGACGCCCGCCGGTTCGGCGCGAAACCGGTCGAGGTGGACTCGCCCAGCGCGTGGAAGTTGTTGCTGCGCGGCGGTTACCACTTCCTGTCGCTCGCGGTCATCGTGCTGTTCCTGGCGCTGGACATCCCACCGTTCGCCGCCGTCGTCTACGCCAGCGGCGTCGCCGCGCTGTTCGCGCTGATCACCCGCTGGCGGTCGCGCGAGGACGGTTGGCCCCTGGCGTGGGTGCGGTCCGTCGCGGACTCGCTGGCGACCGGTGTGCGCGGCGCGCTGCCGGTGATCGCGGTGTGCGCGGCGGCCGGGATCATCACGTCCACCATCACCAAGACCGGTCTGGGCCAGGTGCTCGCGTCGGCGCTCGTGGACGCGGCCCGTTCGGTGTCGTCGAACCCGACGGTGGTGCTGGCGCTGACCGTCGTGTTCGCCGCCGTCGCGGTCGGCGTGCTCGGCCTCGCCGTGCCCGTGACGGCGTCGTTCATCATCTCGTGGGTCGTGATCGGACCCGCGCTGGCCGACCTCGGCGTCGCGGCCCCGGAACGCGCGATGTTCATCTTCTACTACGCCGTGCTGTCCGAGGTGACACCGCCGACGGCGCTCGCCGCGGTGGCCGCCGCCGCGATCACCGGCGGCGCGGTGATGAAGACCATGTGGCAGACGTGGAAGTACACGCTGCCCGCGTTCCTCGTGCCCATCGCTTTCGTGCTGACCGACAACGGCTCCGCCCTGCTGCTCCAGGGCTCCTGGCCGACCGTGCTGTGGGTGACGGCCGTGTCGGCGCTCGGCGTCGCGGCGCTGGCCGTCGTGACCGGCGGTTGGCTGATCAGCCGGGCGGGCCTGCCGGAGCGGCTGCTCTGCGTGCCCGCCGCACTGCTCTTGCTCTACCTGCAGCCGATCACCATCGTCGTCGGGATCGGGTTCCTGGCGGTGGCCGTGGTCGCGCACCTCGTGTTGCGGAAGGGGAGGACCCAGGATGCGTAGCTGGATGCTCAAGGTCGCCGTCGGGGCGGTCGTGGTCGGACTGGTCGCGACGGGCTGCGGCGGCAAGCGGGAAGCCGCTCCCGGCGCGTCCTCCGGGGGTTCGTGCGAGGCGTCCGACGGCCGGATCACCATCGCCACCGGCAACGCGGGCGGCGTGTACTTCGTCGTCGGCGGAGGCCTGGCGCAGGTGATCAGCGCCAACACCAAGCTCAAGGCCACCGCGGCCGAGACCGGCGCGTCCGTGCAGAACATCCAGCAGCTCGTCGCGGGCAACTACGACGTCGCGTTCTCGTTGGCCGACACGGCGGCGGACGCCGTGAACGGCAAGGACGCGTTCGACGGCAAACCGCAGAAGATCAAGGCGCTGACCCGCCTGTACCCGAACTACACGCAGGTGCTCGTGCGGACGGACAGCGGGATCAACGGCATCGCCGACATGCGCGGCAAGCGGATCTCCACCGGGTCCCCGAAGTCGGGTACCGAGGTCATCGCCAACCGGCTGCTCACCGCGGCCGGCCTCGACCCGGCGGCCGACGTGCAGGCGCAGCGGCTCGACCTGACCAAGACCGCGGACGGCATGAAGGACGGCAGCATCGACGGCCTCGTCTGGTCCGGCGGCCTGCCGACGGCGCAGATGACCGACATCACGACCTCGTTGAAGGGCAAGGTGAAGCTGATCGACGTCAGCGGCCAGCTCGACGCGCTGAAGAAGATCAACCCCGTCTACGACGTGGCCCCGATCCCCGCCGCCACCTACGGCATGGCCGCCGACGTGAAGACGATCGTCGTGCCCAACGTGCTGCTCGTCCGGGAGGACTTCCCGGACGCCAACGCGTGCGCGATCACCAAACTCGTCTACGACAAGAAGGCCGACCTGGAGAAGGTCCACCCGGCCGCCAAGGACATCCTCCGCGACAAGGCCGCCGACACCGCCCCCGTGCCCCTGCACCCCGGCTCGGAGCGGGCACTGGAGGGTTAGACCGGATAGTCAACTACGCTGCTCCATCGTGCGTGTCCTGGTCATCGGGTCTGGCGCCCGTGAACATGCCCTTGTCCTCGCTCTGGCGAAGGACCCCGAGGTGATCGCGCTTGCCTGCGCACCGGCGAATGCCGGGATAGCGGGGCTGGCCGAGGTCTACGGGGTCGACGTCGGCGACGCCGGGGCTGTCGCCGCCCTGGCCAAGGAGTGGAACGCCGACCTCGTCGTGGTCGGCCCCGAACAGCCCCTCGTGGCGGGCGCGGCCGATGCCGTGCGCGCCGCGGGCATCCCGTGCTTCGGCCCGTCGAAGGACGCGGCCCGCATCGAGGGCTCCAAGGCGTTCGCGAAGGACGTGATGAACGCCGCGGGCGTCCCCACGGCCACCAGCGAGATCGTCGACACCTCGGCCCGCCTCGACTCGGCGCTGAACCGATTCGGCCCGCGCTGGGTCGTGAAGGACGACGGCCTGGCCGCGGGCAAGGGCGTCGTGGTCACCAGCGACCGCGCCGTGGCCCGCGCCCACGCCATGACCCTGCTCGAAGGCGGCCACCCCGTCCTCCTGGAATCCTTCCTGGACGGTCCCGAGGTCTCCCTGTTCTGCCTCACCGACGGCACCACCGTCGTCCCCCTGCTCCCCGCCCAGGACTTCAAGCGCGTGGGCGACGGCGACGCGGGCCCCAACACCGGCGGCATGGGCGCCTACTCGCCCCTCCCGTGGGCGGGCCCCGACCTCGTCGACAACATCGTCGCCACCTGCGTGCAGCCCGTGGTCGACGAACTGCGCGCCCGTGGCAACCCGTTCACCGGCCTGCTCTACGCGGGCCTCGCCATGACCTCCACCGGCCCCCAGGTCATCGAGTTCAACTGCCGCTTCGGCGACCCCGAGACCCAGTCGGTCATCTCCCTCCTCCGCACCCCCCTCGCAGGCCTCTTCCTGTCCGCCGCCACCGGCACCCTCTCCACCCACCCCGCCCTGGAGTGGTCCGACGGCTACGCCGTCACGGTCGTCATCGCCGCCGAGGGCTACCCCGGCAGGCCCCGCACCGGAGACGTCATCGGCGGCGCCGAAGCTGAAGGCGTCCTCCACGCGGGCACCCGCCGCCGCGAGGACGGCGCGGTCGTCTCCACCGGCGGCCGAGTCCTCTCGGTGGTCGGCACGGGCGCATCGCTGACCGACGCCCGCACCGACGCGTACACCCGCGTCGCGAACGTCCACCTGACCGGCTCCCACCACCGCACCGACATCGCCCTGAAGGCCGCGAACGGCGAAATCGAAACCCGCTGAGGCCGGCGGCGACCCGACCTCGGTCCGGGGAACCGCCCGTGGCTGGAGTTCGTCCAACCACAGGTGCGTCTCACGCCGGCGTTGGTAGCCTGCGAAAAGAGACCGGACAGTCACCGACCGTACGGGGGTAGGACGTCGTGGCACAGGAGAACTCGGTCGGGGATGCGGTCCTCGGCGCCGTGGCCAGCGTTGGCGGAGCGGTCGGAGCAGCCGTCGGCGCCCTGTTCAGAGCCGACGCCGCCCTCGACAAGACGCTCGGCGCGACACAGGGTGCGGGCCAGCGGTTCGAGGTCAACAAGGACACCGTGCTGGCGTCGGGCAAGATCATCAACGACCAGCTCGCCCAGCTGAAGCTGGCCTACCGGGACGCGTACGCGAAGCTCCGGGTGAACCTCGAAGGTGCCGACGAGGTCAACGAGGGCATTGCCATCGCGTGGAACTCGCGCCTGGTCGACGACCCGGATTCGTACTCCGAGCGCATCGAGATGTACATCACCAGCCTGAACAACCTGGTGGATCAACTCCGCTCGTCCGCGGAGCAGTACGGGTTCAACGACGAAGAGATCTCGGCTTCACTTGGAGTGCGTGCGTGATGTCGCGTGTCCGGTTCTTGGCGGTCGGTGTGGCGGTCCTCGCCCTGGCGGGGTGCTCCGCCGACAAGACAGGCCAGCCGAGACCTGAGTCCTCGTCCACCGCGGAGTCGGCTTCGCCGACCACGACCACCACGAAGTTCGACGCCCCACCGCCGGTGCGCCCGCAGGTGATCAAGCTCGACGGCATCGACCCCTGCGCCACGCTCACCGCCGCGCAG
>DATMCA010000453.1:0-2152 GCA_035559015.1 Umezawaea sp.
CGCGCCGCTGGCCAAGGCGCAGGGCGTCCCCGAGGAGTCGCTGCTCGCGTTCGGTGTCGCCACCTGGAGCAACTGGTACAACATCGGCAGCAACACCATCCCGTTCGTCGACATCGACACCACGGGTGACGGGGTGCCGGACTTCGAGACGTTCGCCACCAAGCTGACCGACACGGACCTGATGGTCGCCACCACCGTGAACCTCGCGACCGGTGCGACCGTCGACATCCAGGGCCTCAACGGCCAGTTCGGCGACGTCGACACGAACGTCTTCGACACCAACGTCGTCGTCCTGCCGGTGCTGCTCACGGCGCTGGGCCTCGACCCGACCAAGGACACCTCGCGGGTGACCTACCAGGTCGGCGTCGCGGGTCTGTACGTCGCGCCGGGCACGAAGAACGGCCTGATCGACTCGATCCCCGGCTCGTTCTCGTTCGACCCGCTCAAGCCGGGTCTGTCCGCGCAGGGTGGCGGTGACGCCGCGCTGTCGTACCTGGCCAAGCCGGGCACGGCGCTCGTGGTCAACCGCGACGCGGCGGCGCTGGCGAAGGACAAGGCCGACAGCCTGCTCGTCCTCAACCACCACAACGCCAGCGGTGACAAGGTCTCCGTGGTGAAGGTGCGCGGCGGCTCGGGCGGCGGCTACTAGTCAGTACTGCTCCATTCGAGTGCCGGCCGGTCGGGGACTTCCCCGGCCGGCCGGTGTCGTTACACACTGCGGGTGACACCCGAAAGAGTGGTATGGACCGTCTAGGTGTCCCGCAGTACGGGAGAAGTGGCCACGAAAGTGTGTCCGAGAACCGTTTGAACTCCGGATTGCCGGTAGCCTTTCGCAAAGGAAAGTAAGTCCCGACAAATGGGACTGATACCTGGGAGGTGTGTGGATGCGGCTCGCAGTGATCCCAGGAGACGGGATCGGGCCCGAGGTCATCGCCGAAGCGCTGAAGGTGCTCGGGGAGGTCGTTCCGGCGGCCGAGATCACGCGTTACGACCTCGGCGCGGCTCGCTGGCACGCCACAGGGGAGTTGTTGCCCGAGTCCGTGCTCGGCGAGTTGCGCCAGCACGACGGGATCTTGCTCGGTGCCGTCGGTGATCCGTCGGTGCCCAGCGGAATCCTGGAGCGGGGGCTGCTGCTGCGGCTCCGCTTCGAACTCGACCACCACGTCAACCTGCGCCCGGCGAGGCTCTACCCCGGTGTGCGCAGCCCCTTGGCCGATGCGCCGGAGATCGACCTGGTCGTCGTCAGGGAAGGCACCGAGGGCCTGTACGCGGGCAACGGCGGCCTCCTGCGCAAGGACACCCCGCACGAGATCGCCACCGAGGTCAGCATCAACACCTCGTTCGGCGTCGAGCGGGTCGTCCGCGACGCTTTCGCCCGCGCGTCCAACAGGCCGCGCAGGCACGTCACGCTCGTCCACAAGACCAACGTGCTCACGCACGCGGGCTCCCTGTGGTCGCGCGTCGTGGAGGAGGTGTCCCTCCAGCACCCGGAGGTCACCGTCTCCTACCAGCACGTAGACGCGGCCACGATCCACCTCGTCACCGACCCCGGCCGCTACGACGTGATCGTCACCGACAACCTCTTCGGCGACATCCTCACCGACCTGGCGGCAGCGGTCACCGGCGGAATCGGCCTGGCGGCCAGCGGCAACCTGGACGTGACCCGCCGCAACCCCAGCATGTTCGAGCCCGTGCACGGCAGCGCCCCCGACATCGCGGGCCAGGGCATCGCCGACCCGACAGCAGCAGTGCTGTCGGTAGCACTCATGCTCGACCACCTGGGCGAACACGAGTCCGCAAGGCGAATCGAAGCCTCAGTGGCTTTCGACCTGGCCACACGAGACCACCAGTCACCAGGCGCGACCTACGCAATCGGCGACCGCTTGGCAGCCCTGGTCTCATCAAACGTCAGGACCTGACCCAAGATTCAAGATCTAAGCACCAAGTCAAAGGCCCGTCCGACCACCATCGGACGGGCCTTTTGCATTTCCCCAAGCTTCACTACAAGCCGCTTGACCTGGCCAAACGCTCTCACTCAACAGAACCTACAAGTTCCCACGCGAACAGCACCCACAAGTTCCCGCACCAACCGTGGTCGATTTTACTTGGGGGATTTGCCCCTTAAAATTGCGGATCGGGCAGGGCTTTCGGG